>PMJA01000115.1:1046-4207 GCA_003158415.1 Methylobacter sp. | reverse complement strand
GTGTCGCCGTTGGCGGCAATGCGATCCGCGCCAACGATGATCCAATCGATAACGCCCGACTTCATCAGCCAAGCAGCCGCCGAGTCGGCAATCAACGTTGAAGGAATGCCGTCTTGCGCCAATTCCCAAACAGTCAACCGTGCGCCTTGCAACCAGGGACGGGTTTCTCCGGCATAAACGTTGACAGGCTGTCTTCGGTAGGCGCTGCGGATTACGCCCAACGCCGTACCGTAACCGCCGGTAGCTAAGGCGCCGGCATTGCAATGGGTCATAACGCCTTTAGCGCCCGCCAACAGATCCGCGCCCAGTTCGCCCATAGCATGGTTGGCGGCAATATCATCAGCATGAATTTTTTCGGCTAAGGCGATAGCTGCTGCCACCGGGTCGGCAGGCGGTAGATCCAGCAAGGCTTGCATTTGCGCCAAAGCCCAAAACAAATTAACCGCCGTGGGCCGGGAGGTCGCCAACAGCGCCATATCGGCGGCCACTTTTTGTTGCCAGCTTGCCGGATCGGCTGCCGTGTGTTGGATGACGGAAAGCGCAACGCCGTAAGCGGCTGCTATGCCGATAGCGGGCGCCCCGCGCACCCGCATGCTAGCAATCGCTACCGTGACGCCTGCGGCATCGTGATAGTCGTCATAAGCAATGACTTCCGGTAATTGCCGCTGATCCAGCACGGTTAATGTAGCGCCCGTCCATTGCAGGGCCAGTGCCGTTTGCTTGGTTTGTTTTGTCATTAGGTAATAAAATTGGCTGGTAAAAAGTTATAGTTTTGCATAGTTCCCACGCTCCGGCGNNTGGGAATTCATCCCGCAACGCTCCCGTGTTGCGGGACGCTTGAGCGTCACCTACGGCATTCCCACGCTGGAGCGTGGGAACGATGTATTATAAATAATAAGATGCATTAATTTATCAGGATTATACGACAACATAAGCGCACCCAGGCGCAGATTTTTGAGCGAGTGTCGTATTTATTTGTTTGACATGTTGCGTTTATTTAAGCTAGAGTCAAGCGGCATCATCGGTGATATTTAACCGCTTGTGATTATGCGACAAATTAGAATTGTTATACGACAACTGGTGTCGTATACATCGCGTTAGGCTGCACGTAAACGTTCACCCCCCTTTTTTTTACAGAATTTTTTAGAGGTTGCAAATGAAACAAGATTCCCCAAGTCTGGAACTGGCCGTCCCAACTTTGGAACAGGACGCTCCGAGTGTGGAAATGGTTTCCGCGAGTGCAACAAAACAGGTTCCGCCCGTGGTGGTCGGACAAGGATTTAACAGCGTGAGCGGTGCTGGTCTTTCGACCGCAATTCTGGGAATTCCTATTCCCAACAACTCAACGAGTGAGGTGAACATTGCCGTTTGCATGACGGCCGAGCAGGTTTCAACGGCAATGTCGATCAGTGGCTCGGCTTCGGCCTCGTATGTGGGCAGTTCTGCCAGCGCAAAAACCAGCTATTACCAGTCGCTGCAAATCTCCACCTACACCGTTACCCTTGTCGTCTACTCGAAAGCACAGACCCTGCAAACGCTGACAAGCCCCACTTTCAACACTGCTCTTCCGATTCCCACCAACGACAAAGAAGCGGTGCAGTTCTTCCAGACCTATGGCGACTCCTTCCTGCAACAAACTGCAGTGGGAGGCGAGTATATTGCCAGCTTCGTCTTCTACTGCCAAACAAAGCAGCAGCAAGAATCCCTGACGACTAGTCTCTCGGCGAACGGCGTCTATGGCGGTGCCACAGTAAACGCCGACCTGCAAACGAGTTTGAGCACCGTAACCAAAAGCTGCAACGTGAACTACACCATCAAGCAGTTCATGACTGGAGTTTCCGGAGTTGCGTTTCCTCTCGTCGATAAAATCTGTACCTTTGCCGACAGTTTCCCAACACTAGCAGCCACTGGAAACGCAGTGATCAGCTACGACACCAGAGGGTATGAGGCTATCCCTGGCCTTCAGACCTCGCAATTTGAGAAGATCGCCACCAATCGCAGCTACATGGTCGGAGATGGGTTCTTAACCGGGCTTGCTCGCTATTTGACTGAGATCCAGGGTGCCATCGACGCGATGACTGCGCTGCAGAGCGTTTATCGCTACTACAGCCAGGCGAACCCGGATGGGCAATTTGTGGATGAGAAGCTCAACCAGAATCTGGTGACAGCCAATTCAAACAAGCAGCAGATAGTAGACCAGATGCAGGCATATTGTGCAAATCCTGTGCAGGATTTTTCACCATTGAATGCATCGAACCTGCCTGCGTTATCAAATGGAACCCCTGCCCTTTCAATCAATTCGGATATTTATCAGTATCGGCCGGGTGATCCGACTTACACCTGGAACGATATTCCCTCAGTTGAAGGAGCTGTCATGGCGATGACCAGCGTCGCTTCGGTGGAGTTTTTTGGTGGCGGCGATGTGAACGGAATCCAAACCATTTACGCGAACTATGCGAATGTGGTGAACAATTCCAACCCGAATGCGACTCAGTTGCCAGCTACGACCACGGCCACTCATGGCAATACCAATGAGAAAGACAGGCGAACACTCGTGGTGAACCAAAACACGAGTACAGCAACGCCTCAATTCCTCTGGCAGATGCTTACCCACCTCAATGGCACAACGATCCGCTATGTCTGGATTGCCGCGCAGGATGCCACCCAGATACAGTGCGGCGGTTCCGGCAATTACGACAAGGGCAATGTCCCCAATGCCATCTTCTTTCCACCCTATCCCGCGGGAAGTACATGGACATTGAGCACCAACGCCTATCCGATTGGATACTGCGGCGATTGCCATGGAAGTTACCTGTATCAGTTGGGATTGAAGTATTTCTCGTTCAATCCTGCCACCTGGACTGCCTTGTCCGCGTAAACGGACAGGAAGGGTGTTGGTTCAAATAGCATCCACCCGCCCCTCCACGCGGGACGGGGTTTTTAACCCCGTCCCGAACGTTTTGACGCTGCCGCTATCATTGAATTATAATAGAAATTCTGCGGATGGGGAAACATACCCCGCTCGGCTTTGGGGATGATGTTTTTGCCGAAATTCGACAAAGCAAAGGCGGAATAAAACAAGTCTAACCATCCGTTCCCGCGCACCCGCACCGCGAAGCAACATGGATTTTTGGAGTTTCCTTGAAAGCATCTGTCTATAT
>PMJA01000115.1:0-1021 GCA_003158415.1 Methylobacter sp. | reverse complement strand
GGCGATAGCCGTATTGCGCCGTATGTTTATGCAACACTCTCGCCTAATTCAACGCTCCAGCATACAAAATGAAGCCATATATCTATATTGAAACTTCTGTAGTTAGCTATCTTACGGCAAGACCTAGCAAAGATTTAGTCAAGTTAGCCTGCCAGCAAATTACACAGTCATGGTGGGATACTGGACGGCTAGCGGCATCACATTTTATTTCGCCCTATGTGATTGAAGAAGCCAATGCGGGTGACCCCAATGCCGCATCTGAACGTATTAAAGCAATACAAACTATTCCAGTATTGCCTATCTCAGAAGAAATCCCTGCGTTGGCTGAGTTTTTGCTGNNTAGGTGGCGGGCTGCCGTCTAAAGCAAGATTGGATGCTTTGCATATTGCTTGCGCGGCCTATCATGAAATGGATGTGCTTCTGACTTGGAATTGCACACACATTGCTAACCCAGCGCAATTGCCAGTAATGCGCGGCTTATGTGCTGCCAAAGGATATAGATTACCTGAACTGGTGACCCCTTTTGAGCTAATGGAGACTTGATAATGAACACCATACAACCTTGCCAAGATTCAATTGTTGATGAAATCCACAATACACGGGAACGACTTGCAGAGCTATACCATAATGATTTAGTTGCCTATTCACAAGCAGTGCAAGAACATTGTCTTGCATTGGGGTTTAGCCTAGTAGATAGTCCACGCTTACAACATTGGGCTGAAATAAAAAAGAAAGCCGGGTAGTCGGGCAACCGCTTTCGCTCGGGTTCCCAAAGCTCCAGCTTGGGAACCCTGCACGGGAAGCCTTGCAGGAGGCTAGGTTATGTTGGGATTGGAAATGAAATATTCAGTTGTTTTGCACAAAGANNTTACAGCGTTACCGTTCCTGATTTACCTGGCTGCTTTTCCGTCGGAAGCACCATTGAAGAAGCAAGTAACTGCTCAGCAATTTTTAATAAAAACTAGCCCAATCACACACAAACACTGATGATAATCGACACCCTCATCCATGCCCGCTGGAT
>PMJA01000114.1 GCA_003158415.1 Methylobacter sp. | reverse complement strand
CTTGAAGAAATCAAACATTTCGTCAACTGCATACAAACCGGTGCAAAGCCATTGGTTTCCGGTGAGGCGGGAAGGCGCGCCCTGGCGACGGCCATACAAATTACGCAGCTGTTGGGCGATAAATAAACATAAATAAAAGGCAACAACATGATACCGATGGTAAATCTGAAAGCTCAATATGCAGAAATAAAAGAGGAAGTTGAGCGCGGACTGGCTGAAACCATAGAAAACTGCGCCTTTATATTGGGGCCTAACGTACAGTCTTTTGAAAAAGAGACTGCGGAATATTTGGGTGTCAAACATGCGATAGGCGTGGCTTCCGGCACCGATGCGCTGCATCTGGCATTGATCGCCGAGGGTATAGGTGCGGGTGATGAAGTGATCACCACAGCTTTCACTTTTATTGCTACAGCGGAGGCCATAAAATATGTCGGCGCCATTCCCGTTTTTGTCGATATAGATCCCAGAACCTTCAATATTTCACCAGCCGCGATAGAACAGGCCATTACCCCGAAAACCAAAGCGGTCATGCCCGTGCATTTATTTGGTCAACCGGCGGATATGACGGCTATTTTGGAAATCTGTGAACGACATCATCTAAAATTAATCGAAGATTGTTGCCAGTCGTTCGGCGCAAGCATCAACGGCAAACAAACCGGTGCGCTGGGACATGCGGCAGGATACAGCTTTTTTCCCAGTAAAAACCTGGGCGCGTTCGGCGACGGCGGACTGGTCGTCACCAACTCGGATGCAACGGCGGCAAAAATCAAACAACTGCGTAATCACGGTTCGGATGTGCGTTATTACCACGATGTCATCGGTTATAACAGTCGTCTCGACGAAATGCAGGCGGTGATCCTAAGGCCCAAACTAAAACGCATAGACCAATACAACCAGGCGCGCCGCCATGTCGCCCATCTTTATTCGGAACTGATGGCTGATTTGCCGCTGGTTACGCCATTCGAAGACGGTTTGGGCGAGCATGTTTATCATCAATACACCTTGTTGTCCGAGCGCCGCGATGAGCTATTGAAAGCCTTGCAGGATAAACAAATCGGCTGCGCGGTTTATTATCCCGTGCCTTTGCATCGACAAAATGTTTTTAAGGAAGAATGCGCGGGCTTAAGCCTGCCGGTGACCGAGCATGTTTCCGCTACCTGTTTTTCATTGCCGATATGCCCGTTTTTAACCGATGAGCAGATCAGAGAGATAGTCAGCGTTATTAGGGGTGTTTTGACGGCATAACCGGGTGCAAGGCATTGCCGTACACCTATCGTTTTGTAATCCAGGGTAATCCCATGCCTCAAGACACCCCTTTATCTATAATGTTCAGCGCCGGAGAATCTTCCGGCGACCAGCATGCCGCCAATATGTTTCTGGAGCTGAAAAAACATCAGCCGGACATAGTCGGGTTCGGCATGGGCGGCGCGAAAATGGCGCAGGCCGGTATTGATATTCGTTATGATTCATCCGGCATTGCCGTCATCGGCGTCGTTGAAGTGCTCAAGCATTATGGCGAAATCCGCCGGGCGCTAAAGCTGATGCAACAACTCGTTTCGACGGAGCGGCCCGATCTGCTGGTGTGCGTGGATTACAAGGAATTCAATCTTAAATTGGCGCGTTACGCCAAGCAGCTCGGCGTCAAGGTGCTGTTTTATGTCAGCCCGCAGGTCTGGGCGTGGCGGCCGGGCAGGGTAAAGATCTATGGCCGTGCTATCGACATGATGGCGGTGATCTTTCCTTTTGAAACCGCTTATTACGATGCCGAGCAGGTGCCTGTGCGTTATGTGGGCCATCCGTCGGTAGACAAAGTCCATCCTTTGCATAGCAAAGCCGAAGATAGGGCGCAGTTCGGCCTGGATGAAAATAAACCGGTAGTCGGCTTACTGCCGGGCAGTCGCGCCAACGAAATCAAGCGCATGTTGCCGGTCATGTTGGCCGCCGCCGAAAAATTGCAGACCGATATGCCCGGTGTCCAGTTTCTGTTGCCGCAAGCCGATTCAATCAGCGATGAGCTGCTGAACACTTATCTGCATCAGTCGCCGGTTAAAATAATCGTGATAAAAAACCAGCCTTATGATGTCATTCAATGTTGTGATGCGGTGATGACGACGTCAGGCACCGCAACCTTGGAAATCGCCTTGTTGACCGTGCCTATGGTCATTTCCTACAAACTCGCCGCGTTAACCTACTGCTTGGGACGATTGCTGGTGCATACGCCGTTTATCGGCTTGCCGAATATCGTGCTGGGCAAAGGCTTTATCAAGGAGCTCATCCAGCATGAGGCGACGGCGGAAAATCTGGCGGCGGAAGTGAAACGGATTTTGACGGATAAACCCTACGCCGACGAAATGCACGCCGGTTTAATCCAAGTCCAAAAGCGATTGGGGCAGGGCGGCGGTTCAAAAAATATGGCGGCGCTGGCTTTGGAGATGCTGGGAAGGCACACGCCTTCTTCGTAGCTGGGGATTATTGGTACTTAGCTTTAACGCCGTCATTAGGAGTGCGAGACTGTGAAAGAATTATATTTTAATAAAGAATAATGATAGATGTAGGTTATTGAAAATATAGGTATTTATTGTTTTTTTTGTGTGGTATAATTAAGCCATTACATCCTGATTAATAAAGCAAAATGGCTAAGCGGAATTACAAAGTTGGACAAAATCGATGCCAAATGGCAATCCTGCCGCCAAGCATAGATGACTATGTGTCAGAGAACAATCCAGTACGGGCCATATATGCCTATGTTGAAACACTTAACGGGATGGATTTAAACTTAAAAAATAGCGATACCGGTTTAACAGCCGAGCAACCGGCGTTTCATCCCAGTATTTTGAAAAGCTTTACCTTTACGGATACATGAATCGTGTCCACAGCAGTCGCCGGTTAGAACGTGAGGCTACACGAAATCTTGAGGTCATTTGGTTGGTGGGCAACCTGATACCCAGCTAAGATTGAATAATAATGATTGCAAGTACAGCTCAACGAACCGATAGCAGTTACGAAGCATGCCGATATACTTGGTTGACTGTCCACTGTAAAGCGTTTACCGGACGATCGATGTGTGTAGTAGCGAATGTCGCTTGTGGGGCGAAGGACTAAACCGCTCGCGCGGTAGTTGTCGCTACGATTTAGCACCCTTAACAGTAGTGAGCTTTTAATCTTCAGTTGATTTTCCAAAAGTAATCGTCCGCTTTAGAGATGCGACCATTTTTCAACGGTCGCAGATATATTTTATTAAATCTAAATTTCGGTTTGTTCCGATATTTCAAGAGCATCGTCGTCGACAATACGGGCATATTGCCTAGTTGATAGATGAGGTGAGCTATGAATTCGACTCGGAAACAGATATCGTTTAAAGTGCATATTAAAAATCAAGCGCCCGTAGCTCAGCTGGATAGAGTAATCGGCTTCGAACCGATTGGTCGGGAGTTCGAATCTCTCCGGGCGCGCCATTATTAAATACAAAAGGCTTGATCTCTCTGTAGCTCAGCAGGGAAAAGAATCTTCAATATTACGCTTGAAGAAGCGACTTTTTGATCGAGCGTTTAAGAACGCGGTAAAAGTGTTCTCAGGTACGTGGCAAAAATCACGGGGCTTTTCTTCCCTGAAGGAAACCCGCAGCTTATGTGTGTGTTCATCGTAGCAAATAACATCTATTTTGCTGGATTTAACCGGATGCATTTTCATAACTATCCCCGTTTCATTTTTGGTATGTCCAAATTCGAGCAGGATAATTCCCGATAGTTCCAGTTGGTTTTTTACCGCTGCTCCGTGAGATAATGGTCGGACATTTTCCAGTACCCCACAGTAGGCATTTTAGGGAGCGTCTTTTTCGGAAGTCACCCGGTCAGTATAGGTCGGAGGGTGGGGTGATTATAAATAGGCCAAAATTGACATTTACTGATCCAATGTTCATAAGGTTGAC
>PMJA01000365.1:1449-5418 GCA_003158415.1 Methylobacter sp. | reverse complement strand
TGGGGAGCAGCGAAAGGAAGTTTGGTATTATCGCAAGCGGATAGTGCTGTTGGCGCCAACACTGGGCAGTATCAGTAACGTTAGCTTTAATTGGATGGAGCCTTACGCTAACCGTATATGGCCGTTATAAACGCCGCATCGCATACTGGCTATAAAGAAAACAGACTATGGCATCTATCGAATTTAACAATGTTTGCGTCGATTTCCCAATATACAACGCAAGCAGCAGATCACTCAAAACACGTTTGACTCAGATTGCAACCGGTGGGCAACTTGGCGTTGATTCACAAGGGCATGTTGTTATTAGAGCCTTGGAGAATCTGAACTTTACCCTTAAAGATGGTAATCGGGTAGGGCTTCTTGGCCACAATGGCGCTGGAAAAAGTACACTGCTGCGTTTACTCAGCGGGATTTATGAGCCTTCATCGGGAACTGCGCACATTCGGGGGAAAACTGGGTCGCTCATCGATATCTCTCTCGGGATCAATCCTGAAGCCACCGGAATAGAAAATATCTATTTTCGTGGTGGTTTGCTTGGGATGACTAAGGCTGAAATCAACCAGCAAATCGACGAGATCATTGAATTTTCGGAACTGGGAAACTTTGTTAACATGCCGCTACGCACTTACTCAAGTGGTATGCATCTTCGTTTGGCATTTGCAGTTTCGACTATTTTACGCCCAGAGATTTTGTTAATGGATGAGTGGTTATCGGTTGGTGACGAAGGATTTAAGCATAAAGCAGAACAACGTATGACCGCGTTAGTCCAAACTACTAACATCTTGGTTATTGCGAGTCATTCACGCGAGATTATATTGAAAACCTGTAATCGCGTCATCTGGCTTGAACATGGGAAAATCCGCATGGATGGTGATGCTGATTCGGTTGTGAAAGCCTACTTTGGGTCGTAAATTTTACGTGCGCAATCAATTTTTAAAAATTAAATCATAATTCGACCAGTTCTTCCATAACTTTGAAATACTTCCTAAATGTTTTATAAGATAAATGACTATTGTCATGGTTAAGAAAAAAGTAATACCAAAACAAATATGCGTTTATACAGTACTTGTCGGGAAATATGAAAGGCTTAATGAACAATTTGTTGCCAAAGACTCAAACATACCTCTCATCTGTTTTACTGATGATATTGACCTAAAAAGCGAGAGCTGGGAAATCAGGCATGTACCTCTACTTTTTGGTATGGACTCAATCCGGAGCCAAAGAGAGCTTAAGCTCCGTCCACATGTTTATCTGCCAGAGTTTAAAGCTTCTATTTATATTGATAATTCAGTATTGCTATCTCAATCGCCTGCAAGGATTTTCGAACAATATTTTTCTGAATCCGGCTTTTCAATAATAGAACATAGCTATCGAAATTCGGTACTTGATGAATTTTTAGAGGTTGAAAAGCTGGGTTTGGATAATCAGTACCGAATCCGTGAACAGCTAAATCACTACAAAATTGAGTGTCCGGAACTGCTTCAAGAAAAACCTTTTTGGGGGCTATACTAATACGCGACCATAAAAATACTAAAGTGATGTCTATGTGTGATATTTGGGCTGCGCATGTGCACCGTTATTCACGTCGAGATCAATTATCCGTCAACGTCGCTTTTTGGAAAGCTGATCTGATACCTGATGTTATCCATGTAGACAATTTATCTTCCTGGTTCCATTCCTGGCCGCATATCGATGGCAGGATCCGTTTTTATGAAGTAAGCGGTACCTCCATCCGCGAATTAGAGCAGGCGCTGGCTGAGAAAGAACAGGAATTGACCGAACTACAATCACAGATTTCAGAACTCCTGGCCTCCACAAGTTGGCGTATCACAGCGCCAATGCGCAGTAGTAAGCGGATGTTTTCCTCCGGAAAAATTCAGTTACATTGTCTCTGGATCAAGGATCGAATACAAAGATTTCAGCTACGTATGTCTTTACGAAAGTAATGGAGCAAGTGACTTCGAAGAAGTGGAACGCTATTTAGCGAAACGTATTACGGAGCTGAGAGAGCAGTGCGAATCACTGCCGAAAGAAATTATTTCAGTGCAGAACCTGTTGTACATTATCGTAACTTCGTACTCTGCTCAACTCTAAGGCGGTACTACATAGTATGGTTATCGAATCCTATTTATCTGAATATTAGATTTCATTATTCATAAATATCGCTTTATTTGTAATAACAACCTCTCTAAGATGGCTTTAACCAGAAAATTAAGTGGACGCCATAAACGTCAATTATGAATGCTTCCGTACTTAATATTTAATTTTATCCATGAATTTAATAATGAGATGAAACCTATGTTAATACCCCCCCTCCGTCCATTTTTAGAAAGCTTTTTATTTTACCGATGGCTACCATGAATACAAAAGCACTGAATGCGTTTGCGCTGACGCTGGTGGTGGTAGCCGTTGCGCTGGTGGGATTTAAAAACATTAAGCGCGATAAGGGGCATCCGCTACTCAATGTTTCCTATGACCCGACGCGCGAATTGTATAACGAAATCAATCCAAAATTCATCGCCAAGTACGAAGACGAAATCGGTTCGTGGATAGGAGTCGAGCAATCTCATGGCGGCTCATCCCATCAAGCGAGGTCTGTGATCGGCGGTCTCGCGGCAGATGTGGTTACCTTAGCCCTACCCTCGGATATCGATAGCTTGGTCAAGCACGGACTGGTTAACGCCGATTGGCAAACCCGATTGCCTTACCATGCATCGCCTTACTTTTCTACCATCGTTTTCGTAGTGCGCAAGCACAATCCCAAGCATATTCAGGATTGGCCTGACTTGATCAAGCCGGATGTCAGTATTATCACGCCTGATCCCAAAACCTCCGGTAATGGCAAGCTTACTCTGCTGGCAGCCTGGGGATCGGTTATTAAACACGGCGGAACTGAAGATCAGGCGCTGGACTTTATCAAGCAACTCTACGCACATGTGCCGAAACTGGGGCAGGGCGCGCGCGATTCGACGACGACCTTTGCCCTGGAAGGCGTCGGCGACGTACATCTGACCTGGGAGAATGAAGCGTTGCGCGAAACGGCAGAAGCCAAAGGCGATCTGGAAGTCGTTTACCCATCGGTAAGTATCCGGGCGGAACCAAGCGTGGCCTGGGTCGACGCCAATGTCGCGCAGCACCATTCCGAAGCCGTCGCCAAAGCTTATTTGGAGTTTTTGTTTAGCGATCAGGCGCAGGAAATTTTCGCTAATCTGGGTTACCGACCGAGTAATGTCAGCATTTTGAAAAAATATCAACAGCGATTGCCGGCTATTGGCCTGTTCCCGATAACGCTAATCGCTCATGACTGGGACGATGCCCAAAGCCGGTTTTTCGCCGAGAACGGCGTATTCGAAACGATACGCAAGCCTGACAATCAATCCCATTCGATTATCCCACAACTTCCAAGAAGCGAGCCATGAGTTCAATTTTAAATTTGCGTTTCGATTATAACTGGGATGCGGCTCGCCGCGATCTGGTCGCCGGCGCTACGGTCGCCGCGATTGCCATTCCGCAGGCTATGGCTTATGCCTTGATTGCCGGTGTCGATCCGCGTTTCGGCCTCTACTCGGCTATCGTGGTGACGGTGCTCGCGTCTCTATTTGGCTCTTCTTCACATTTGATCAACGGCCCGACCAACGCCATTTCCTTACTGGTTTTCGGTGCGCTAGTTGCCTTTGACGAGCGCTTTGAAACCTATCAGGCGATGTTTTTGCTAGCCATTCTGGTCGGCATCATTCAAATTCTGATTGCCGTCTTCAAACTAGGCGACCTGACTCGCTACGTCTCCGAATCGGTGATACTCGGCTTTATGGCCGGTGCCGGCGTACTGGTAGCCGTTGGTCAGGTCGGCAATTTCCTCGGCATAGCGAAGAAGGGCAGCGGCGACCAATCAGTGCTGATGCAACTCTGGGAAACGTTGACCCAGGGTGGGGACTACAATCCGCATGCTATCGGACTCGGGGTGGGAAC
>PMJA01000365.1:0-1405 GCA_003158415.1 Methylobacter sp. | reverse complement strand
GCGATTTCCTTACTGGGCTTGCTGGAAGCGCTGGCCGTGGCGAAATCCATCGCCTGCTATACCCGCCAACCGCTAGACTATAACCGTCAGTGTCTGGCCGAAGGGATAGCCAATCTCGGCGGCGGCTTTTTCCAATGCTTGCCGGGTTCCGGCTCCCTAACCCGCTCGTCCATCAACTTTCAGGCCGGCGGCGTAACACGTATGTCTGGCATTTATTCAGGGCTGATTGTCGCTGTGGTCGTGCTATTGTTCGGACCTTATGCGCGGTTCATACCCAAAGCCGCACTGGCCGGGCTACTGTTTATCACCGCCGCCCGGCTGATCGACTGGCAGCGGCTCGGTTATGCGTTCCGCGCCTCTTGGTTCGATGCCTTGCTGGTGCTAATAACGGCCTTATCGGCCATTTTTATCAGCGTCGACGAATCCATCCTGATCGGTGTAGCAGTTTCTATCATCATATTCGTGCCACGGGCCTCAAAGATGACGATCCGGGAACTGGTCGTTACGCCCGAACGCATGGTGCGCGAACGTCAGCCGCAAGACACGCCTGCCAATGCGGTGCTGATCTATGATATAGAAGGCGAACTGTTTTTCGGCGCAGCACCGGAGCTGGACCGCTATCTGGATGAACTTAAAGAAAAGACCCTAGAGGCCAACATCCACTTTCTGGTGATCCGTTTAAGACGAACCCGCAATCCGGATGTAGTGGCCATCGAGCATCTCGAACGTTTTTTGCGCGATGCCGAAAAAAACGGCCTAACCGTGCTGTTGGCCGGCGTCCGGCCCGATCTGGCCAAAATCTTCAACAATGCCGGATTCTTCGACTGGCTACCTGCCGAACAGGTTTTCCTGGAAGAAGACGAACAATATTCGGCTACGATCCGTGCAGTAAAGCAAGCTTACAAATTATCCGGCCAAAGCATAGGGAAAAATAAAGCGGGGCAAGATACGGACGAAGACTGGTACTATCTGATTTAACATGTCGGGTTAGCGTAGCCATAAGCTCCCTCTCCTGCNNCATAGGTATCTACACAACTATTATGTATCATGAAACAATGGGTTACAGTAGCCATAAGCCCCCTCTCCTGCTGGAGAGGGTTGGGGTGAGGAGAATAAAATCAACCAGTTATATCCCCCTCATCCCAACCTTCTCCCTCAAGGGAGAAGGGGCTGGTACTTGTGTAGATACTTATGCATTTAGGGCGACATACAGGATCGGGCCTGTAAAAACCAAATGATTCAAGTTGTAACTGCTATAAAGGGTGGATTCTGTGTTCATTGTTCAAAATGAATTGTTTTTATAAAATTTTTATAGAGTTACCGTAACTTTTTACAAAAATTTTATGAGTAATTGAATAAAATAAGACACAATCCAATCCTTTTGAGGGGAATTAAAATGAAAAAT
>PMJA01000201.1 GCA_003158415.1 Methylobacter sp. | reverse complement strand
AATAAAAAAGTGGTTCTCTAATTCGGATTCAGAGAATTCAGGATAATTATCGGCGGGCAAACAACTTAAAGAAAACCGACTCCTGTTAGATAATATTTTTACTTTATCATCATGTTGTTCAAATTTAATTTCAGCCCCATTAGGCAACAGCCTACAAATGTCTAAAAATTTTCTGGCCGGTACAGTAATAGAACCAGGCGTTGCTAATTTAATGTCAATTTTAGCAATAATCTGAATTTCAAGATCCGTGCCCGTTAAAATCAACTGATCATCATTTATCAGAAGCAACACATTCGAAAGAATAGGCATCGTTTGTCTTTTTTCAATAACACTGACGATTTGCTGCAACGGCGTTAAGAGTTCTTCTCTATTAATAATAAATTTCATATATTTTAGATTATTACTATTAGCTTATTAAAAAGCTGTGGATAACTACGTTTATAACTTATATTTCAATAAGTTGTTGTTTTTGTTACGTTGTTCTGAGCTTGTGGGTAAGTGCTGTTTAACTAATACGAATTTTTTCTATCAATTTTTATCCACAGAATTACACACAGTAATAACAGGTTTATCCACAATAATATCCACAGTGTAGTTATGTAAAAGTTGCCGCAGATTCGCAGAATTATACAAAGTTTACTCGTAACTACTCAGCCCCTATCAGGTCTTGCTGTTGTGCGCTGTGTAAATCTCATTGAGTAGCCAAAGCAAGCTTTGAATAATTTTAAAAGCGTAAAAATTTTTCGTCATTAATCATAAATAATACTTATTTTATCTTATTACTATTAACTAACCTAAAACCTGTTGATAACCCATTATTTTATATATTAATCAATAGGATGATTGTTTTTAGATGCTGTAATCTGCTTGTGCATAAACCTTGTTTAAATAATGAGCATTAAAAATGTCAAATTTTATGCACAGTATTATCCCCAATAATAGAGGGAGTTACGCACATATTATCCACAACTAATGGGAGAGCGTTCTTAACAAATTGGAGTAATCTTCGGCAATTTTGTGATCAGCCTCTTTTAATTCATTAATTTTTTTACAGGCATTCATGACCGTAGTGTGATCGCGTCCGCCAAAGGCATCGCCAATTTCAGGAAAACTGTGAGACGTTAATTCCCGCGCCAAGCACATAGCCATTTGCCGAGGACGGGTAACGGTTTGTTTTCTGTTTTTGGACGATAAATCGACCACCCTGATTTTAAAATACTCGGCTACCGTTTTTTGAATGTTGTCTATATTGACGAGCTTATCCTTTAGCGTAATCAAATCATGCAAGGCTTCTTTGGTGAATTCAACAGTGATTTCCCGTCCGGTAAATTGTGCATTGGCAATTACCCGTCTTAATGCTCCTTCAAGATCACGGACATTAAAAGGAATTTTTTTGGCTATAAAAAAGGCGACTTCCTGAGGCAGCGCCACATTAACCTGAGCCGCTTTTTTCATTAAAATGGCGGCCCGGGTTTCCATATCCGGCGGCTCAATTGAAACAGGCAGGCCGCAACCGAATCTTGATTTTAAACGGTCTTCAAGACCGACTATTTCTTTGGGGTATTTGTCGCAGGTTAAAACGATTTGATGTTTCTTTTCTAGGAGCGTGTTGAAGGTATGAAAAAATTCCTCCTGGGAACGTTCCTTGCCTGCAAAAAATTGAATATCATCAATTAACAGCACATCAATGCCTCGGTAATATTCTTTAAAAGCATTGATGGAATTTTGCTGTAACGCCCTGACCATATCTTGAACAAATTTTTCAGAATGCAAATAAACAATGGTTGCGGATGGATTCTTCTGAAAAACGGCATTGCCTATTGCGTGCATAATATGGGTTTTACCTAAACCGGAACTGCCGTAAATAAGCAATGGGTTGTAAGCTTTGCCGATATTTTCAGAAACCTGAATGGAAGCCGCCCTGGCCAACTGATTGGATTTACCTTCCACAAAATTATCAAAAGTAAACGCTTTGTTAAGAAAGTTAGGGCTGGTTTTTTTGGCCTCCATCGGTTTTACGCTGTTTATGACGGCAGACGTTGTCGCCTTTTTGGAACCAATTTCAAGATTTAGATCCAATGTTCCGTTAGAAAACTCATGGATGGATTCTTCAATTTTTGCAAAATAATGTTGCTTGACCCAGTCCAAAACAAACCGGTTCGGCGCCAGTAATTTTATTTGTCCATCGCTTTCTATCGCCTGTAAAGGCCGTATCCAGGTACTGAAATCAGATCCTGCAATTTCATTTTCAAGTTTAGTAAGACAGTTATCCCAAATTGAGCTCATTGAAGTAGGTAAGGTATTGGTATTGATTTAGTGGAGAGTAGTTGTGTTTAATCACTATACAGTAATAAAACACTGCACTACAGAATTGACAGGCCATGCGTATTATTTTATCATCCGTAGTCTTTTTTATCTGTTTTTGTTAACACTCATCTGATTAGGCTTTAGTAATATGAAAAGAACATACCAACCCAGTAAAATTAAACGCGCCAGAACTCACGGTTTTCGTGCAAGAATGGCAACTGTAGGCGGTCGTAAAGTTTTAAACTCCCGCAGATCGAAAGGCCGCGCCAAGTTAACTGTTTAGTTGATATTGGGTGACGGAGCACAATTTTAGTTTTCCCCCGCAGTTACGGTTAAAAAAACCGGCTGAATATAAAAAAGTTTTTGCCAGGCCTGTAAAATCGAGCGATACCTATTTTACCCTTTTAGCCATAAAGAATGATTTCGATCATCCCAGGCTAGGCTTGGCAATTGCCAAAAAAAATATAAAAAAAGCCGTACATAGAAACATGATTAAACGGGCTGTCAGGGAAAATTTCAGAATACAACAACAAAGCTTGGGAAATATAGATATTGTTGTTCTGGCGCGCAGGGAAGCAGTCGATGCTCCGCTGGAATTATTAAGAAAGTCATTGGAAAAACATTGGCTTAGGTTGGTATCCCGATGCGCTTCATGCTCATAGCAATAATAAAGTTTTATAAATTCTTTATTAGTCCTTTGCTTGGCTCTAACTGTCGATTTTATCCAAGCTGTTCAAGTTATTCCTTAGAAGCGCTTACACGTCACGGCGCTATTATTGGCTCCTATCTCACGCTTAAAAGATTATTAAAATGCCACCCTTTTCATCAAGGGGGNNTACGGCCCCAAACCCGAAGTGGCTGCCATTGTAAATCCCGAAGCTCCCGCTAAAGAAGATTTACCGATTGCGGCAGGGGTGTCCGCACATACGGAAACAGGCGAACAAAATCCGGTGTCTGTTCCTGTCTCGGCAGCTTCGACTGCTAAAACCGTAACCGTTAAAACAGATGTTATTGCGCTGGAAATTGATCTGCAAGGCGGCACCATTACCAATCTGGATTTGTTAAACTACCCGGTAGAAAAAGCGAATACTGTTGTTAATAAGTTACGCGCAATGATAGGTTTGGACGTCGTTGTAACAAACGACGCGCCGGTGCGTTTGTTTGATAACAATCAAGACAAGCTATTTGTGGCACAAAGTGGACTGATAGCGGGTAGCGGTTTAGCGCCTGCACCGAATCATTACACGACTTTCGCCAACGAGCAGGACAGTTACACCCTGCAACCGGATCAAGAGAGTTTGACGGTGCCGTTAACCTGGACGGATAACAATGGCTTGGTTATTACCAAATTATTCACCTTTAAACGTGGTAGTTACGAAATAACGCTGGATCAAAAAGTCAGCAATAAATCGGGCAAAGCCTGGTTAGGCAGACAATATAGCCAGTTATTAAGAGTGCCTGATACCGCCGGTAAAGGTAATATGCTGACAGGCGGCATGAGAGCTTATAACGGCGGCGTTATTTACACCGAAAAAAGCAAATACCAGAAAATCAGTTTTGAGGACATGGCGGATAAGACTCTGGATGTTGCCACCCAAGGCGGTTGGACGGCAATGATCCAACATTATTTTGCTTCGGCCTGGATACCTCCGGCTGACCAGGAAAACCATTTTTACACCAAAAAACTGAAAGATGGACGGTATGTCATAGGTACTTATTCGCCATCGGTAACGGTAGCGGACAATACCGATGCCGAATTTATTTCCCGCTTGTTTGCAGGTCCAAAAATTCAGCCGATGATGGAAGCCATAGCGCCTGGCCTTGAGCTGACCGTTGATTACAGCGTCCTAACCTTTATCGGTAAACCCATTTACGCGTTGTTGAATATTATTCACGGCGCCATTGGTAATTGGGGTTTGGCTATCATGGGCGTGACCTTTTGTATCAAGCTGTTGTTCTTTCCGCTATCACAAGCCAGTTTCAAATCGATGGCTAAAATGCGTAAAATTCAGCCGCGTCTTAAGGAACTGCAAGAACGTTTTGCTGATGACAGACCCCGTTTCAATACCGAAATGATGGGCTTGTATAAAAAAGAAAAAGTGAACCCCTTGGGTGGCTGTTTGCCTATCCTGATACAAATACCGGTATTTATGGCGTTGTACTGGGTATTGAGTGAAACGGTGGAATTTCGTCAAGCGCCGTTTATGTTGTGGATACAGGATTTATCAATACAAGATCCTTTCTACATCTTGCCGTTGATCATGGGTATTACCATGAAAATTCAGCAAGGCTTGAATCCTGCGCCGATAGACCCGATTCAGGCTAAAGTGATGAAGATGTTCCCTATCGTCTTTACCATTTTCTTCCTGTTTTTCCCGGCTGGTTTGGTTTTATACTGGGTGATTAACAACACCCTGTCTATCATTCAACAAACCTATATCACCAAGCAAATAGAAAAAGCGGGATAAGTGTCTGTAAACCCCGATACCATTGCAGCGATTGCAACACCGCCAGGGAACGGCGGTGTCGGTATTATCCGAATTTCAGGAACCTTGGTGACCGACATTGCCGNNCGGTATTAGCCTCTACTTCCCTACACCTGCTTCCTACACCGGTGAAGACATACTCGAACTGCAAGGGCACGGCGGTTCGGTGGTGCTGGACATGCTGTTGCGCAGGGTTCTATCGCTAGGAGCAAGACTGGCCAATCCGGGCGAATTTACCGAACGCGCATTCCTGAACAACAAACTTGATTTGGCGCAAGCCGAAGCGGTTGCCGATTTGATAGAAAGCAGCACTGAACTCTCGGTGCGTTCCGCACAAAAATCCATGCAAGGCGTTTTTTCGGCCCAAATCAATGAACTGGTCGCCGAACTGACGGAACTGCGTATCTACGTTGAAGCCGCCATCGATTTTGTCGATGAAGAAATAGATTTTTTAACCGACGGCGTCGTTGAAAATCGCATCGTCAGCTTATTGCAACGCATCGGACAAATTCAAAAAACAGCCCAACAAGGCCGCTTATTGCGCGACGGCATGACCGTGGTTTTGGCGGGCAAGCCTAACGCCGGAAAATCCAGCCTGCTCAATGCGCTGGCCGGACATGAAGCCGCGATAGTCACCGACATAGCCGGAACCACGAGGGACGTGCTTCGGGAACGCATCCAACTGGATGGTATGCCCTTGCATATCATCGATACCGCCGGTTTGCGCGACAGCGACAACTCAATAGAAAAAGAAGGCATACGCCGGGCGCACGAAGAAATCCAAAAAGCCGATAAAATTTTACTGCTGATAGACGCCAGGGAACCGGAAACCGAGGATTTGTTAAAAACCCTGCCCGCCGACATCGACATCACCAAGGTTTACAATAAAATAGACCTGCTGGGCCTGGAACCTGAAATAAAACAGACGGAAGACGGCTACAGTTGTTATTTGTCCATAAAAACCGGGGAGGGCATGGATTTATTAAAACAACACCTCAAACAAAGCGTCGGTTTTAATGAAGCCACCGACAACGTATTTATTGCCAGAAGACGGCACATAGAAGCCTTAAGAAAAGGCTATGATTCGGTAGCCAGTGCATTAACCCAGTTACAAGTCAGTCAGGCGGGCGAATTGGTCGCCGAAGATTTAAGGCAGGCGCAAATAAATCTCGCCGAAATTACCGGCACTGTCAGTTCCGATGATTTGCTGGGAAAAATATTTTCCAGTTTCTGCATAGGGAAGTGAAGCGGTAAAACAAAGGAAAACAAGCACTAAACAAAGTCAATAAAATAAGGGCATGTAGCGATACACGCCCTTTTTTGTTTTCTTATTTTTGTCTTTACTTTACCTTTTATTACCCCTATATTACCCCTACGAATTTTAAAGGGGTAAAGAGGGGTAAGAATTCAATGAAGATCACAATCGAGAAACGCGCTAACAAAGAGGGTGATAAACAAAGTATTCGCCTTGTTTATTGGTACGGTAGCCATACCGATGAAAACGGTAAAACAAAACATGACCGCAAGCGCGAACAGCTTGACCAATACCTCTACGCCAACCCCAAAACTAAAACCGAAAAGCAGCACAACAAGGAAACGTTACAGCTGGTTGAGTCGATTAAAGCAAAACGGCTTACTGAAGCCGCCACCGGGCGGCATGGCTTTACCGACACCACCCGGATAAATGCCAGTTTCTACAGTTTTTTTAGTCAGCTCATGGCAACTAAAAAAACCAACGAGAGCAGCGCCAACTACAGTAATTGGGAAGCCTGTTTGATCCACTTAAAACGCCATCATCCAGACGACGGGCTAACCTTTGAGCAGATCACCGTTGACTGGGTGGAAGGGGTGCGGCGTTACTTTGACACCCAAGCCAAAACTAAAAGCGGCAATCTTATAAGCAAAAACACAGCATCGTCTTATTTCAACAAGGTAAGGGCGGCTATCAATGACGCTTACGCCAAAGGCATTATTGCCAATAATCCCTTAAATCAGGTCAAGGGTATTAAGTCTGATTCATCACCGCGCGTCTATCTGACTATTGAGGAAGTTCGGTCACTGGTTAAAACAGATTGCCGCTATGACGTATTAAAAAACGCTTTTTTGTTTTCTTGTCTTACCGGCTTACGCTGGAGTGATATAAATAAGCTGGATTGGTCAGAGGTTAGTCAATTTGACGGCGTACACCGGATCACCTTTAACCAAAAAAAAACCGGAAACCTGCAATATTTGGACATTCCCCCGCAAGCCTATAGCCTGTTAGGACAGCCCGGTAAAGGTAGGATTTTTCAATCATTGAAGTATTCAGCTTATATGAACACAGAGTTATTGCGCTGGACTATGGCGGCGGGAATTAGCAAGCACGTCACTTTTCACGCTGGGCGACATACATTTGCTGTCAGCCTGCTAAGCAATGGCGTAGATATTTACACCGTGTCGCGGTTGCTGGGACATAGCGAGGTAAAAACCACACAGATTTACGCGGACATTATCGATAGCGTAAGAAAACACGCAATGCACAAAATACCCGACATCGGTTTATAATCAATTTAACCGGATAGGCTTAGCGGCTTACAAGCTGGACTCGTTCCCCAGTTTCCGGTTATTCCCTTTCGAACGATTACACCTTGAACGGAGTGTTAGCGGNNTTCACGATGTGCTTACAGCACGCGAGTCCGCGCTATTAATGCTTAATTGTGACCCAACTTACTACTTAAATTATTCTGAAGGTAACATTTCTAATGAATTTGAAACTATCCTTGGTGCGCTAAAAAAAGATATTAGAAGTGCAAGAATTGAAACAAATATTAATTATGATTATGACTTGAATGGGTATTCACATAATGAGCCTGAAATCGATTGGAACACAACGACGATTTGGGTTAGTGAGTTGAGGAGATGGCTTTTATCAAAAAACTTTAAGCCATCCTTTTTCTTTTCAGAAGAAACTAGCACCCCTGATTATCTCAATAAAAATCATCCTAGATATTCTGCAAAATTAGCGGCTACCGTTAAAGTTTGGCTTGCTATGGAAGATGACAACCTAATGAGAGGCAAGACGCCTATAATAGCTATGGAGTCATACTTAACAAACAACTACAAAGAATTTGAATAAATACATAAGCAAGATAGCCTTAAAAACGGTTACAAAAAAGGAGATATTAACAAGGGGGCAATAACTAGCATGGCAAAAATTGCCAACTGGAAAGAAAAAGGTGGCGCACCATCTACCCCAACAAGCGAACCCATACCCCCATCAGAAGATATTGATATTATTGATGAAATTCAGTTTTGATCGATACTTGAATAAAACAACGCGTAAAAATATCTTATAAGCTATCCCCCTGTTTACTATTTTTAGGGGGTAGGTTTTCTGTAACCTACCCAGCTATTCACGCTAAAAAAACCGCTCAAAATATAGTCATTATCAACCATTCGCAAAAAGGCGAAATAATGACTAACCCCATTGTCACATTACAAAGTGTACTGGATAGAATCGACATTCTTACTAATGCCGTTCTGTCCAACAAACAAACCTTAAACATAGCTGAAGCAAGCGCGTTCACCGGCCTTGCGACAAGCTACCTGTACAAGCTAACGTCAACGCAGGAAATCCCCCATTACAAGCCGCGCGGCAAGATGCTGTACTTTGACCGTTCCGAGCTGGAAACTTGGTTAAGACAAGGTAAAGTAAGCAGCCTCACAGAAATTGAGCGCAAAGCGGCAAATCATGTTGTGGGTGCAGCGCAATGATCAACATCCCCTTGACTATTAAATCCTTGGCGGTTATCCACTTCACAAAAGGTTCACCGCATGAACACACAAGCTAAATCCGCTCAGATGGAGCAAAACCAATACGCATAAAAAAACCGACTAATTCAACCAAAAATTAGCCGGTCTTTGCAATCCATAGCAACCAACACGCAGGGCAATTATAGCCTATGGCGGCGCGGATTGCATACCCGGCAAGGGTAAATAAAATGCAACATGTAATAGAACATTTTAAAAACGCCATGCGTGATGCTGGCATAAATCCACCTGAAACCATTATCGGTGATGACAACCTGCACCGGTTCAAGATTGATGGAAAACTCAACGGCGCGTATGTTCTGCACCTGGATGGCCGGGCGGCTGGATATTTTCAGGACTTCAAACAAGGCATTAAGCAAAACTGGAAGCTGGAAGGTAATTTTAAGCCATTGACCGACGAAGAACGCCGCGCCTTTGTAATCGAACATCAACGCCAAGAATCCGAACGCAAAGCCGAAGAGGCCGCCAAACATAAAGCAACAGCAAACAAGGCGCTATATATCTGGAAACAAACCCAGCCTGCACCGGATAACCAACCCTATTTAATAAGGAAACAGGTCAAGCCACATATCGCACGACTAGGCCGCGACAATACATTAATTATCCCCATCCTTAACGCCAATAAAGAATTGGTCAATCTGCAATTTATCGGAGCTGATGGCACAAAACGTTTCCTATCGGGTGGAAAAAAGAAGGGCTGTTTTAATTGGCTGGGTGAAGAGTCCGACAAGATTTTAATCTGCGAGGGCTTTGCAACAGCGGCTAGTGTTTATGAGAGCACCGGCCTTATAACGGTCATTGCTTTTGATGCTGGAAATTTAAAAGATGTGGCTATAACCATTAGGGCATTTTTCCCTGACGAAGAAATTATCATAATGGCTGATAACGATGAATCAGGAGTCGGGCAGGCCAAGGCAAGGGCGGCGGCGTTAGAAGTGCATGGCAAGTACACCATGCCGCCCACGTTAGGTGATTTTAATGATTATCTAGCAGGGAGCGTTTGATATGGTTGCCAAAAAAAGAAAGGTAACAAAAAACGGTGTTACTAAAGTTAATTTAGAGTCGATCAATACAGTTAATCCCATTATGGCGGCTTCTTTGCCAGGGGATTATGAACCCAAAAACACCGAAAACTATATTGAATGTAACAATTCGGATGCTACCGATGTTACTGGTGTTACCGTTAGTAATGACGAGGCCTGTAGCGGTAACACTGAAAAAAACGCCGGTGTTACCGGTGTTACCGACTTAATCAACAATGCCATCGATCCAAA
>PMJA01000195.1 GCA_003158415.1 Methylobacter sp. | reverse complement strand
CAAAGCGCCGGGAAAAACGGGCCTTATCGCCTTTCTGATGCTTGTTTGGGCAGCCATGCAATTTTTCTCGTCGCTGATCTGCGCCACCAATCGGGCCTGGGGCAATATGGTGAACAGCTTGTGGCGTTTGCCGCTTAAAAGCCTGGCTTTTCTTGTGGTCATGGTTTGCACGGTGCTTATAGGCATCGTGGCGCCGGCATTCGTGAAAATAGTCGAAGCCCGGCTTCTTCCGGTAAATGTTTTCAGTTCCGGGCTCTACACCGTGGGAAGCTATTTGATTCCATCGACCGTGGTGTTCCTTGGCCTGAGCTTGTTTTACAAACTGGCCCCACGCCGCCGCACGCATTTTTCCGAAGTCTGGCCTGCCGCCCTGGGCGCAACGGCCATATTGAAGGCGGCCGAAAGTCTGTTCGTGATATACGTAAAGAATTTTGCCGGGTTAAATGCGGGCTATGGAGCATTCGGCGGGATCATGGCGCTTTTGCTGTGGATTTATTATTCCGGATACATTTTCATTTTTGGTGCCTGTTTCTGCGCCGCCCGGGAGACGACATGTCTTCCCGCTTCCGAACAATTAGAAGCGAATTCTTATAAACGATAATTCTTGTCCGAAACCAATGGCTTCAGAGCGTTTTTCCGACTCGCCTTTCCCCATTTAATAAAAATTCGCGGCACGGTTTTTGCGACAAAATCCAGCGACAAATCCCACGGTGCCCAAACATTAACAAAAGGTAAAAATGGATTCAGTATTGTTTTCTAAAACAAAACTTGGCGCTCTTGAGCTGCACAATCGAATGGTTATGGCACCTCGTCGGAGTTGAATATATCCACCTGGTAGATCATTCTTCCATGGGAAGTCCGAAGGTTCCATTGACAACAGTACAAAAAATCAGAAACAATTTTAAAAACTCCATCATTCTCAGCGGCGGCTATACGCTGGAGAGGGCCGAGAATGATTTGGCGTCCTCCATGGCCGATCTCATTGCGTTCGGGCGAGGGTTTCTGGCAAACCCGGATTTTGTCTCCAGATTGAAGAATAAAGAAAAACTCAATCCGATTTCGATTGATACGTTTTATACTCCGTATGAAAAAGGCTATACCGATTATCCGGCTTTGGTTGACTAAGCGTAACGACCAGGCACACAATGGCAATAAACCCGCTTACAGTGAAATCTACCCAAGCCCCCTGCCCCGCCCTATTAATCACCGCGCCCGGCTCCAATCACGGCAAAACCACGATGACGGCGGCGCTGGCCTATTATCATGTCAATCAGGGTCGCAAGGTCAGGGTATTCAAAACCGGGCCGGATTTTCTCGATCCGATGATATTGGAACACGCGTGTGGTCAGCCGGTGTATCAGCTGGATTTATGGCTGGCGGGAGCCGACGAATGTAAGCGGCTGTTGTACGAAGCGGCACTGACGGCGGACTTAATTCTGATTGAAGGCGTCATGGGCTTGTTCGATGGCGATCCTTGCAGCGCCGATATAGCCGAGCTTTTCTCAGTGCCGGTGCTGGCTGTGATTGATGCGGCAGGCACTGCGCAAACGCTGGGCGCTATTGCTTTCGGGCTGGCCAACTTCAGGAAAAACTTAAGGTTCGCCGGGGTGTTAGCCAATAATGTCTCCAGCGTCCGCCATACTGAAATGATCCGGCAACGCCTGCCGCCGGATATACGCTATTTGGGCGGCATTCCGCGCGATCAGCGATTTGTGTTGCCGGAACGCCATCTGGGACTGGTGCAGGCGGACGAGATTAATGATCTGGAGGCGCGCATATCGGCAGCGGCGGCGGCCATCGCCTTGACTGATCTGGCAATCTTGCCGAAAGCGGTCGAATTTACTCGGCCCGATCCAGTCGCAGTGCCGACATTGCTGTTAGGGGCGCGCATCGGCATAGCCCGTGATAGTGCATTTTCATTTATTTACCCGGCCAATCTGGATCTGTTGATTGCGATGGGGGCCACGCCGGTGTTTTTTTCGCCGTTGGCAGATGCGACGCTACCCAATGTAGACAGCCTCTATTTGCCCGGTGGTTATCCTGAGCTGCATTTACCGGCGTTACAGGCCAATGTGGCAATGAAAGCGGCGTTGCGGGAACACTTTCAGTTAGGCAAACCGATCTATGCCGAATGCGGCGGCCTGTTGTATTTGCTGGAATCCATCACCGATAAAACCGGGTTGAGCGCTGACATGGTCGGTCTTTTGCCCGGACATACCGTGATGCAAAACCGTTTACAAGGCTTGGGCTACCAGTCCGCGCCCATGCCGGGCGGGCTGTTGCGCAGCCATACCTTCCACCATTCGCTCATCGAAACACCGCTGGTTCCTGCCGCACAAGGCCTGCGTTTGTACAACACCTCGCCGGGCGAGGCGATTTACCAACTAAAAGGTTTAACCGCCAGCTATCTACATTGTTATTTTGCGTCCAATCCACAGGCCGCCGCGCAATTATTTCTCAATTAACTATTCTACTGTAAACAAAAGCAACTTTGTCCCATCTAAAATTATTCCTGCTGGCGCTAAGCTTCTACACCCGCATACCTTGCCCGCAAACGGTCAATTATAAGCTGCTGCCTCAAGCGGCAGTTTTTCTGCCGCTGGTCGGCTGGCTAGTCGGCGTAATCACGGCGACAAGCTTTTATCTGGCGGCTTTCTTGTGGCCGCAAGCAACAGCGGTCATCGCGGCTTTAATTATCGGCATTTTCCTGACCGGCGCTTTCCATGAAGACGGTTTTGCCGATGTCTGCGACGGTTTCGGCGGCGGCTTTGGCAAGTCGCGCATTTTGGAGATTATGAAAGATTCCCATATCGGGGTTTATGGCGTCATCGGCTTATTGTTACTATTTTTGTTGAAGATCAGCTTGCTTAACGGTATAAATGCCGCTGCCGTGCCGTGGGTGTTGCTGGCCGGTCACAGCATCAGCCGCTTGCAGCCGCTGTTGCTGATGCGGCGTTATAATTATGCGCGTAACGATGTCAGCAAAGCCGCCGCCGCTGTTTATAAACCTGATCGGCAAGAACTGGCGGTTGCAACAGTCCTGGCGTTATTACCTCTGGCGTTGCTACCCGCCGTATGTATGCTGGCAATTATTCCGGTGCTGGCGGTTAATGGGTATTTGGGGCATTATTTTCACCGTCATATCGGCGGTTATACCGGCGATTGCCTGGGCGCAAGCCAGCAAATTGCTGAAACTATTTTTTATTTAAGCGTGAGCGCCTTATGGATATTTATTTAATTCGCCATACCCAAACAGCTACCGATCCCGGGCTGTGTTACGGTCAAAGCGATGTGGCTCTGGCAGATAGTTTTGCCGATGAGACTACAAATTTGCATGACAAACTGCCCGAATTCGACGAGGATTGTAGCGTTTTCAGCAGCCCATTAACGCGCTGTCTGCAACTGGCCCAGACTTTTTCAGATACGGTGACCACCGATGCGCGTTTGCAGGAGCTTAACTTCGGCGATTGGGAAGGTCAGCGTTTTGATGCTATTGAGGCCGATATTTTACAGCATTGGACGGATAACTTTGTGACCGCAGCACCGCCCAACGGCGAAAATTTTGAAGACTTATATCGGCGTGCAGGCGACTTTTGGCAGGATTTATTAGCCGTAGACGCGGAACAGGTCTTGGTAATCACGCATGCGGGCTTTATTCGCGCCTTTCTGGCGCATGCGTTAAACCTGCCCTTAGCCAATTCATTTCAACTTCGGATTGATTCAGGTTCGGTGCATAAACTGCACCGCAGTGACGATTATCTTTACGTCGACTATATCAATTTATAAATGAATCACGGCGGCAATATTTATCGGTTTGCAGAACACGTCGGCTGCCTGCCTGAACAGGTGCTGGATTTTTCGGCCAACATTAATCCTGAGCAAGCGGTCGATTTACGTTGTTTGCAACATGTACAACTTGGCTCTTATGCCGACCCCGATTACAAAGTGTTGAAACAGGCGATCAGACGCCGCTACCCTGTCCCTGACAACGCCGACATTGAAGTATTTAACGGCGCCAGCGCGGCTATCTTTGCGCTGTTGCGCAGCTTGCAGCCGCAAGATCTGGTGTTATACACGCCGTTATACGGCGAATATGCGCATATAGGCGAGCAGCTGGGGTGTCAACTGCATAACATCGGCCGATTTGAGCGGTTAATGGCGACCGTTCCCCAACGCAGCACCGTGATTTTCGTTAATCCGTCCACACCGGACGGACAGCTTTATGACCTGCAAGCACTGCTGGCAGCGTGGCAAGCTGCGGATTGCACTATCATTATCGACGAATCGTTTTTGGATTTTTGCCTAGCCGATTCGGTAGCATCGCATCTAACAAGCTACGATAAGCTTTATATTATCAAATCATTAAGTAAATTTTACGGCTGCGCCGGCATCCGTATCGGCTTCATTATGGCCGCAGCATCCGCCATCACAGCGCTGAAGCGTTATGAGCCAGCCTGGAAATTATCCAGCCTTGATATGAGCTACATGCAGCAGGCCTTGGCCAATACCGCATTTATCGAACACACCCGGCAGCAAACCGCACACTTGCGTGCAATACTACAGTCCGCCCTGCAAGCGTCCGGTTTGTTTGAGCGGATTTATCCGGGGCAGGCTAATTTCCTGCTGGCAAAATTAGCAGACAACGGTGATGGCCATCATTTGCAGTCGCTGTTGGCGTCGTCGCACATTTTAATCCGGGTTTGTGATAATTTTGAGGGCTTGGATAAGCGCCATGTGCGCTTTGCCGTGAAAAATGCACAGGCTATCAGCCGACTGGCCGATGCTTTGAAGGCGCTGACACTCAAGACTGAGCTCCGTGATAAAGTAGGCAAACACCACAGAGAGACAGAGACACAGAGTTCATAGAGAATCAACGCGCTAGAGTTTAGGTAACTTATTTTTTTAGTTTTAACATTTGAAAGAAACAATATGAAACCATTAGCAGTTTTTGGCACCAGTTCGGATGCAGGTAAAACCACCCTGGTGATGGCTCTGTGCCGGATTTTTGCCGACCAGGGTTTAAAGGTTGCGCCTTTTAAGGCGCAAAATGTGTCCAATAATTCAGCCGTCACCCAGGAGGGCCGCGAAATTTCCAGGGCGCAATGTTTACAGGCGGAGGCGGCGCGAATAGAACCCAGTTATTTATTTAATCCGGTATTGCTTAAATCGCATGGCGACGGCACGGTGCAGGTGGTGGTCAACGGATTGGTGCATAAAAAACTCAGCATAGCGGCCTATTATGATGAAATCGATCATTTAAAACTCCAGGTGCATCAGGCCTTCTCACGCTTACAACAGGATTACGATCTGGTGATTGCCGAGGGTGCGGGATCGCCTGTGGAATTAAATCTGCTGGATAAAGACCTGTCGAATACTTTCGTCGCCAACAGCTTTAACACCAAAAACATTTTAGTCGCGGACATAGAACGGGGCGGCGTGTTTGCGTCCATCTACGGCACGATGGCTCTAATGGATCCGGTCATGCGCAGCAATCTGGTGGGCGTGGTCATCAATAAATTTCGCGGCGACCGACGTTTTTTCGATGCAGGCGAAAAGATTATCCAGGATCGATTCGGCGTGCCGGTTTTAGGCGTTCTGCCCTTTCAGCCCCTGAATATCGACATGGAAGATTCCCAGTCGCTGAAAAATTATCAACAGCGCCTGGACGATGTAAAAATTCGTGTTGCGGTTATTGCCTATCCAGGTTTGAGCAATTATAACGATCTCGATGTTCTGATGGCAGATCCTGAAATTTATGTTGAATTAATCAATAGTTATCGTTCGCTGAATAGCTTTGATATGGTTTTGCTACCAGGAAGCAAAACCGTAATCCGTGATTTGCAATGGCTAAAACAGCAGGGTTTATTTAAAGAACTTCAGCAATTTAATAAGCCTGTTTTCGGACTCTGCGGTGGCTATCAAATGCTTTGCGAAAGCTTGCATGATCCCGATGCATTAGAACATGACGTGGCCAGTATTGAAGCCGGCTTAAGTTTTATTGATGATGTCGTCATCTATCAAAGCCCTAAAATACTCCAGCGAGCCTATTATCAATTGTTTTCATACACGGCAATAAAAGGCTATGAAATCCATAGCGGGCGCATGGGTAAGTATCCTTTATTTTATCAAGGCGGACGTTTTACGGGTACCCACGTACATGGGGTTTTTGACGATGATACGTTCCGGGGTGATTATTTTAAGGCCATTAATCCCCAATATCAGGGTTTTGGCTATGCACGCTATCGTGAAGTGCAAATACAGGGATTTACCGATATGGTGGCGGAAAATCTGGATACGTCGGCTATTTTGCAAGCGCTTCAGATCGATTGATGGTGTTTGAATTAGCGGCTTTAGCCTATCTTATGGATATGATTTTTGGTGAATTTCGCTGTAAACATCCGGTGGTATGGATGGGTGAATTTATTTCGGGGTTTGAAAAACGTTTTTATCATGACCAAATTTTACCCGGTGCGCTATTGGTGATCAGCTTAGTCGTGTTGACTTTACTGATTAGTAGCGGTCTTGTTTACCTGTGTGGATTGTTACCAGAAGGGTTGTCTTTA
>PMJA01000305.1:8831-19822 GCA_003158415.1 Methylobacter sp. | reverse complement strand
GCACTTGATGTCCATGAACTTCTCGGCGCCCATGTCCGAGCCGAAGCCCGATTCGGTGACGACGTAGTCGGCTATCCTGGTGGCGATGCTGTCGGCGACGATCGAGGAATTGCCGTGGGCTATGTTGGCGAAGGGGCCGGCGTGGATGATGACGATGTTGTTTTCCAGCGTTTGAACCAGGTTGGGTTTGATGGCGTCCTTTAGCAAGGCTGCCATTGCGCCGTGGGCGTTCAAATCACGCGCATAAACGGGCGTGATTCTATCGGATTTATAGCCGATGACGATGCGTCCCAAGCGTTCTTTAAGATCGGCGCGGCCCGTGGCCAGACACAGTATCGCCATGACTTCGGAGGCGACCACGATGTCGTAACCGTCTTCGCGCAGATAGCCGTTGGCGGGGCCGCCCATGCCGATCACGATGTTGCGCAGGGCGCGGTCGTTCATATCCACCACGCGTTTCCATTGGATGCGCCGAGGGTCTATGTCCAGCGCATTGCCGTGGTTGATGTGGTTGTCTATTAACGCCGATAACAGGTTATGCGCCACGCCGATGGCATGAAAGTCGCCGGTAAAGTGCAGATTGATGTCTTCCATAGGCACAACCTGGGCGTAACCGCCGCCTGCCGCGCCGCCTTTTACGCCAAAGCAGGGGCCTAACGACGGCTCGCGCAGGCACATAATGGTTTTTTTGCCCAGGCGGTTCATGGCGTCGCCCAAACCGACGGTGGTGGTGGTCTTACCTTCACCGGCAGGTGTAGGGCTGATCGCCGTTACCAATATCAGCTTGCCGTCTTCTTGATCGGTCAGGCTGTTGATATATTCCAGCGAGATCTTGGCTTTGTAATGGCCGAAAGGGTCGAGGTGCTCGGCCTCTATGCCGTACTGTTCTTTAGTCAATGCGATGATCGGTCGCATCGTGGCGTTTTGGGCGATTTCTATGTCGGACATTTTTTTTCCAAAAAAGGGTAATTCAGGTGTTAATTAACGGTATATGGACTAGCTTTATTGGCCATTTCTCAGTATTTGTAGAATGGCAGTTATGACTTTTTCATGTGCCTCATCTGTCAGTGTAGCTATGTTTTTATTGATTAGCGCTACATTGGCTGTGAATAGTTTGCTGGGTCGAACAAAACTGGTTACGTTCAGGCCACCGTTTTTATAATCAGACTCATCAATGCGTATTGCTTTGTTGTCGTTATAAGATTTGCTGGTGATTTGACACAATATCCAATCATTTCGTTGAGCATAGGCTAGCACTAACGCGGGTCTTAACTTTGCGTGGCTTAAATCCGAAAACGGAAATGAGACAAAAACAATATCGGCTACTGATAACTCGCCCATACCTCATCCTCTTCAGGCCGATTCCAATCGACTGCTAATGCCTGCTCGCTTAACAAAGCCGGTTCATGTTTGGATGATAATGTCTGGCGAGTTACCTTGGTGTGCATGAACTCAACAAAATCGAACACTTCTTGCTGCATAGGCTCAGGAAGAGCACTGATTTTTGCAGTTATTTCCTGGATAGAATGTGTCATTAGTGTTCCCTGTTCAAATTTTGGAATATGTAAAATTTGGTTAGCGATAGTGTGCCCAAACATCCTGCTCAGGGGCTCAACACCTTAAATGATTTTCTCCGGTGGGCTTCATTTTATTCAGCCTAACGGGTTCTAAAACACAGTGTTTTTTAATTCAGGCTTTTCTAAAAAATACCACATCAGGCAGGCCTTCAAAATGGGCGTCACAGGTGAGCAAGTCCGCACCATAAGCCAATGTTGTTGCATAAACAATGGCATCTGCGGTGGCAAGTTTGTATTGACGATGCAAATCCGCCGCTTGTAGCGCAATGTTTGTATCAAGTACCGCCACTACGCAGTTTTGCGTATACGCAATCACTTGGTCTGCCACTGACTCGTCAACTTCGCGGGTCAGCCATTTGGCAAGCTCCAACTGCACTATTGTTGGCACAATGCACTGCGCAGTTTCAGGAAACGCTTCGGCAATCGCTTGTTTTAGAGGGCTATTAATCAGCCATTCTATCCAAATTGATGTGTCAACAACACGCATTAAAATCTATCGTTACGGTCTCTAAAATTTGTCGGGTCAGCGCCGGCTGCAATACCTTTTAACTGCTCAAAGCTGAGTACAGGCATTATCAATATACCTTTGCCTTTAGGAATAAAAACAAATTGTTGGCCAGATTGCCAATGCTGTTCTTCACGCACGGATTTGGGGATAGAGATTTGAAATTTGCTGGAAAGCGTTGCAGTAGCAGGCACTTCATACTCCTTATTTATCGTTACTAATAACGTAAGAATATAACAAAATTGAGTGTTGGATGCTAATAACATTTTGTTATTTTTAATGACTATTCTTTCGTAGACCGTAGGTTGGGTTAGCGATAGCGTAACCCAAAATTTGGTGCTTCGATGTGTTGGGTTACGCTATCGCTAACCCAACCTACGCACTGGATAGAATGTGTCATCATTTACCTCCGTTCAAATTTATTGGATGTGAAAGGCTGTGTTATACGCATCCGGTAGCAAAACTATGGGTGCATGGAAAGCACCCTACCTTGCTGCCTTGTATCTAACGAGGTTGTCCATTTCGACCTCGGGCTTTAAGTTATATCGCGCTGCAACTCCATTCAACAACCGCTTGGCCGTGCCTGGCGGCAGGTCGAGTTTTCTATCAATCTCTCGAAAATGTAAAAGCTTGCCGTTGTGTATGAGTTCCTCACGGCCTTGATATATATTGTTGTATTTATGGTAATTTTCATCATCTGGTTTGAAAAAACGTGTATCAATAACCTCACTAAGTTCTTCATCGCCATAGCCGGTGTAACGGCCCGAGTAGAAATTTTTCTCATTCAAATCTGTTTCCATAATCTTAACGTCTTTGTACTTTGGAATCCTGCTTGTTATGTTGGCTGCACGGAAGGAAGATATCTTCCCAAAGCCAAATTGAGAAATCAGGGCATCGAAAAGAAGCTTGAGATCAGCAGCTTTTCCCATCGAAAGAGCCTGTAAACGATCAAGTGGCGACGGAAGATCGGATAACTTAATTTCGGGCGCACAAACCGGGTAAATTTTGCAGTCGCCACTTCTCCCTTTTGACCATGTGGCTCCGATTTCAAACCACAACCAAGGTCGTTCAATTGATACTGGCGTAATAATTACAATCACAGCTTGCGCAACTCCAAGCTTTTGTTCGATATCGGAAAGCCAATCGATACCTACCGGAATTGTCCCTGGTGAACTTGTGCAGAACACATTGATGCCATTAGCGAAAACCTTTTCAACCTCTTGCTTAACGGCATTGGCGAATTCACCGTCTGATGTGGCATGACTGATGAAAAGGGTAGGCTTCTTGATTTGATGCTCTGTCATGTTTAGCTCGGGAGTCGTTGGAGCATCAAAGTGTTGGGGTGATGTACGGCCCCCAACACTTTGATGCTTAAGTTTTGATATGTGATTCCTTACGTCGTCCCAAATTACAGTTAACTATAAACCGGAAACCTTGCACAAAGATTGCCGACTTTTTCGCGCACGATGGCAATGACGTCTTCGTCGTCGATGTTTTCCATGACGTCGCACATCCAGTGGGCGACTTCGATCATTTCCGTTTCCTTAAAGCCGCGCGTGGTCGGCGCAGGCGTGCCGACGCGGATGCCGCTGGTGACGAACGGCGATTGCGGGTCGTTAGGCACGGCGTTTTTATTGACGGTGATGTGCGCTTTGCTTAGCGCCGCATCGGCCGCTTTGCCGGTGATGCCTTTGGGAATCAGCGAAACCAGCATCAAATGGTTGTCGGTGCCGCCTGATACCACATCGAAGCCGCGCTCGATAAAAACCTGCGCCATGGCCTGGGCGTTTTTAATCACCTGTTGCTGGTAAACGCGAAATTCAGGCTCCATCGCTTCTTTAAAGGCCACAGCTTTGGCGGCGATGATGTGCATGGACGGGCCGCCTTGTATGCCCGGAAATATGCTGGAGTCGATTTTTTTCTCGATTTCAGGATTGCTTTTGCACAGGATTAGGCCGCCGCGCGGGCCGCGCAGCGATTTGTGCGTGGTGCTGGTCACTACGTCGGCAAAGGGCACGGGATTCGGGTACAAACCCGCTGCGATCAGGCCTGCGACGTGCGCCATATCGACGACAAAGTAAGCGCCCACTTTATCGGCGATGTCGCGGAAGCGTTGCCAATCCCATACACGCGAGTAGGCGGAAAAACCCGCAACGATCAGTTTTGGTTTGTGTTCCAGGGCCAGGGCTTCAACTTGTGCATAATCAATTTCGCCGGTCTCAGGGTTTAAACCGTATTGAACGGCCTTGTAGATCTTTCCGGAAAAATTGGGTTTTGCGCCGTGCGTCAAGTGGCCGCCGTCGGCCAAGCTTAAGCCTAAAATGGTGTCGCCCGGTTGTATCAAGGCCATGAACACCGCCATGTTGGCCTGCGAACCGGAGTGCGCCTGCACGTTGGCGTAATCGGCTTCGAATAATGCTTTGGCGCGGTCTATGGCGAGTTGCTCGACTTTATCGACATATTCACAGCCGCCATAATAACGTTTGCCGGGATAGCCTTCGGCATATTTGTTGGTCAATTGCGAACCTTGCGCTTCCATGACGCGCGGGCTGGCGTAATTTTCCGAGGCGATCAGTTCGATGTGGTCTTCCTGACGCAGACGCTCTTCTTCCATCGCCTGGAACAGGGCATCATCAAAACCGGCTATGGACATGGATTTTTTAAACATAGTGTTTCCTGATTATTTAAGTTGTTTGGGTAACGGTAGGATGAATAAGTAATACTTGCAGATCGGCTACATTAGTCCCGGTCGCGCCGGTATTCAGTAAGTCCTGTGAATTCTGTAAAGCTGTGTAGGAATCGTTATTGTCCAGCATAGCCTGCGGCTCTATACCCGCGCGGCGCATGCGTTTTAAGCTGTCTTGATCGACGATGCCGCCAGCCGCATCCGTCGGGCCGTCGCGGCCGTCAGTGCCGCCGGAAAGAAAAGTCCAGTCGGCGGATAAGCCGTATCGCTCAGCGGCAATGGCAAAAGCCAGTGCCATTTCCTGATTGCGACCGCCGCGCCCCGTGCCTGTCAGCGTGACGGTAGTTTCGCCGCCCGCTAACAGAGCCAGCGGTTGAGCTATACCGTTGTCGATTAAGCATTTTGCATTACGCACCCATTGTTCAGCCGTCTCCCTGGCCTCGCCGCACAGATGCGCATCGTACAGCTGCGCTTGGTAGCCCAGTGAGACGGCGGCTTTGAGCGTGGCGTCGACGCTGATGGCATTGCTGCCGATCAAGGTGTGCGTGGTGTTGTTAAAAATCGGATCGCCGGGCTTGGGTGTTTCCGGGATTTTGCCGAGTTGGCCCTGTTGCAAATGCTGTTGCACCTGGACAGGCACTTGATCCCAAATTCCGTAGCGGGTAAAAACGGCGATGGCATCGCTGTAGGTGTTGGGGTCGGGAACGGTAGGGCCGCTGGCGATGGCGCTTAAGTCATCGCCTAATACATCTGATAAAATAAAAGCGTGCAAGTCCGCAGGCGCGGCCAGTTTGGCCATGCCGCCGCCTTTTAACCGGGATAAATGTTTGCGGACACAGTTAATCTGGTTGATGGTCGCACCGCAAGCCAGCAGCAAATCGGTGGCGGCGATCTTTTCTTGCAGCGTAATAGCATCGGCTGGGCAGGGGATCAGCGCTGAACCGCCGCCGCTCACCAGCACCAAAACCAGTTCACCCTTTTGTGCGCAGCTGATGCGTTCGGCGCACTTTTGAGCCGCTTCAAGACCGGCCGCATCGGGCAGCGGATGCCCGGCGCCGATGACCTCAACAGCCGGAATGGCGGTTACATTTTCATAATTGGTAACGGCAATGGCGGAATCGGCCAGCAGATGGGCGGGGATGATTTCCTGGGCGGCTTTAGCCATCGCGCAGGCGGCTTTACCCACGGCGATAACATGGACTTTAGACCATGAATCTGTGCGTTTTTGAGTAAGGTCATCCCGATTTAACAAGACTTCTAGCAGCTGGTCGTCGGCAAACAAGCAGTTTTTTACGGACAGATAAGGGTCGGCCGCAACGATGCCCGCCTGAAAAATACTTAAGGCGTCTTTTCTTGAAGATAGGGTTGTTGAATTTTCCGTGTCGCGCATGGTGACAGAGATCGTTAAGCCATTTCTTTGGCTAAGGCGAAGATGTTTTCGGCATCCAAAACCTGCTTATTGTCTTCAAATAACCGGGCGATACAGGCGCGGTGCAACGCCAGCTTTAACGAGCCGAAGCCGATTGCGCCCCAGATGATCTTGCCGTGACGCAATTCGCCTTTATCCATCATATCCGTGCCGCCTATGCCCAAAGGCGGCGTGGCATTGGCGTCGGCTATCATTTTTAGAGTGCTGTTATTTTGCCATTGCTCGACCGTGAGCAGCTCAACGCCTGCCGCGCCGGTTGCCAAAACAATATGGGCGTCTGCTATGGCCTGGGTTCTGGCCTCATTATCGTATGCTTCGACAGGTGTTAGGTCTACGCCAAAACGGTGCTTCATGTTGTTGCAGGCGTCTACGGCACGGGCCATTTTACGCGCAGTCAGCGATACGTCAGCGCCTTCCAGAGCCAGCATCGCCGCTGCACGCTGTCCGACAGGGCCGGTTCCTGCTAATACCACGGCTTTTTTGCCGACGAGTGTGCCGCTAGTTGCCAGTTTGGCGACGGCTGCCGCTGCGGTGGTATTGCTGCCGTTACTGTCCAGCATGACAGAGACCTGAAAGCCGGGGAAAAAACAGCGTTGTACGGCGGCCAATAATTGCTGACCGGCAAGCATGTCGCTGCCGCCGATAAAAATGGCGGTATTTTTCTTATCTTTAGGCGCGCGGGTAAAAATAGCGCCTTCCACCAGACCGGTGACGTTTTCCGGTGACAATTTTCCATGTCCGATCACATGATCGGCGCCGCCATCATAACCGACTACGGTATCGAAAACGGAGGGATGGCTGTCTGTGTCGAATTGGAATAGCAGTTTTTTCATTAACTTACCCGTGACCATGCGTTAATGTGATCATTTTGTGCCATATTATACCCGATAAAAAAAACTGTGCCGTGAATAAGCTACACGCACAGGGGGGTGTTTTTACAGCGGCAGGAGTGATACGATTGTGCAGATTGTCAGCTGTTCGTTCACCGGTAAGGAACGTGCATGAAATAATCTCGACATTTTACTTCCTCTCCTTTTGGGAGAGGGTTGGGGTGAAGGATTTAATACATTAAGTGTGTCGTGCATGTCCCTAAGTAAATCTATGAAGTCTCAGGGCGGCTCAGTTATTAAACGTGTGGTCGGGAATAAAAGTTGCCGATTTTTGGGGGGCTTGATCAAAACAAGTTCCGTAGTGTGATAAACATAAAAGGAAAACAAATGAAAACACCCGTTCATATAGCGGTTACCGGTGCGGCAGGGCAAATCAGTTATTCTTTGCTTTTTCGTTTGACGGCTGGTTCATTGCTGGGCCCCGACCAGCCCATCATCTTGCATTTGCTGGAAATCACACCGGCAATGACTGCCTTGCAGGGCGTCGTGATGGAGTTAAAGGATTGTGCCAGCCCCTTATTGCATAGAATTGAAATAACCGACGATCCGATGGTGGCGTTCAAGAATGTGGACTACGCTTTTCTGGTGGGCGCGCGTCCAAGAGGCCCTGGAATGGAGCGCAAGGATTTACTGGAAGCGAATGCGGCCATTTTTTCGGTGCAAGGCAAGGCTTTAAATGCAGTTGCCAGCCGGGACGTAAAGGTTTTGGTGACGGGCAATCCCGCAAATACCAATGCCTTGATTGCGTTGAAAAACGCGCCCGATTTGAGCCCTGAAAACTTTTCCGCCATGACCCGTTTAGATCATAACCGTGCGATCAGTCAGTTGGCTGAAAAATGCGGTGTCCTGACCACCGATATAAAAAATATGATTATCTGGGGCAATCATTCCAATACACAATATCCCGACTTGCATCATGCCAAGGTGAAAGGGCAGGACGCCTTGTCATTGGTGGATAAACGCTGGTTTGCCGATGAATTTATCCCCACCGTCCAGCAGCGCGGCGCCGTCGTTATCAAGGCCAGAGGCCAGTCCAGCGCGGCGTCTGCGGCTAATGCCGCTATCGACCAAATGCGGGATTGGGTGCTGGGTACCGAAGAAGGCGATTGGGTGAGCATGGGGGTGATTTCTGACGGCAGTTACAGCATCGCCAAGGGCTTGATTTATTCATTTCCGGTTACGGTTGCTGACGGCAAGGCGAGCATCGTCAAGGGCTTGCCTATCAATGAATTTAGTAAGCAAAAGATGAAATTGACTGAGACTGAGTTAAAAGAAGAGCGGGACGCAGTTAAGTATTTGTTTTGAGGATGTGTCGCGTGGCATGATAGCGTTATAGTTTTGTAATCAAAAATAAGGCAGGGCAAGCAAATGGCTTATTCAATACCACGCGATGTGTTTCTTTTATTGGAAACGGCGTTTAATCAGGATAGGGAAAAGGCGGAAGTGTTCGCCAAAGCCATAGAAGGCTCTATCCAAGCGATTGAAAATCAGGCGGACGAGCGTATCACACATAAAAAAGAGTCGCTCAAAGCCGAGTTGTACAATGAATTGCGGGCGGAATTAGCGACCAAGGAATTCGTTCGCGCGGAAATCAATGGGGTACATGCCGAGATTAGTGAGGTTCGCGCGGAGATTAGTGCGGTTCGCGGGGAGATTAGCGGAGTCCGATCTGATCTTAAACAAACAACCTTGTTGTTAAAAATCTTGATCGGGATTGCCGTTTTCGGCTTGACGATATTTAACCCAGCATTCGTTAAATTAGTGGAGCTGGTTATTAAGTAACCAGCCCGCTCGGAGTATAACTTAGGGCTTCAAGCCACTCTGTCGCCCGGTTCTACACCGGCAAAAAAGGCTGCGATATTGGCCAATACGCGATTACCCATGGCGACACGCGTTTCTTCCGAGCCACTCCCCAAATGCGGTAACAGGGCAACGTTATCCAGTTCCAAAAAGTCGGGATCTATATTAGGTTCGCCTTCGAATACATCCAGACCCGCGCCGGCAATCCAGCCTTCTTTTAACGCTTTAATCAAGGCCTTGCTGTCCACCACATCGCCGCGCGCGGTATTGATTAAATGCGCCGACGGGCGCATCAGTTTCAGCCGCTGTTCGTTGATTAAATGCCGGGTTGCCTCGCCGCCGGGGCAGTGCAACGAGACGAAGTTGGCTTCTGACAGTAATTCTTCAACGGTTGCGCAACGCGTGGCTTGCAAGTCATCAATGATGTTCTGTGCCGGTTGTGACGGTACATAAAACAGAATTTTCATGCCGAATCCGTGATGCGCTTTTTTGGCCATCGCTTGCGCTATGCGGCCAAAACCGATGAGTCCTAAGGTTTTACCCGTGACTTTTTGTCCGAGCAACTGTGTGGGGTTCCAGCCCGCCCATTGCCGGTTACGAATCAGGCGCTCGCCTTCAGCCGCGCGCCGCGCCGACATTAACAGCAGCAACATGGCAATATCGGCGGTGCAGTCGGTCAAAACGTGCGGCGTGTTGGTGACTACCAGTCCCTGGGCCTTGGCGGCATGGATGTCGATATTGTTATAGCCGACGCCGAAATTGCCGATAATTTTAGCGCGTTTGTTTTCAACGCCGAGTACGTCGGCGGTCAGCGCATCGGTCACGGTGGGCAACAGGGCGTCCGCTGTTTGCAGCGCGAGTTTAAGCTCGTCTACGGTCATCGGGATGTCGGATTCGTTCAACTGAACATCGTAAAGTTCTTTTAACTGGGCTTCAACTTCGGCAGGCCAGCGGCGGGTGACGACGACTTTGGGTTTGTTCATGGGTGATTCTCCACGGATTTGAGTGCTTCAAGTTTGGCAAGCAAGCCTTTAACAGCATGAAAATGTTGAGCTGTATCTAAACGCTTAATATCCAGATTAATATCGTAGTCTGCGTTGGCGCGATTGGATTTACGTTGCTTGATTAAGATACTTAGGCTTTGAAAACGTTTGTCGGCATGTTTTTCAAATTTGATAATGACTTTTTCGTGACTACCCAGTTTTTGATAAGCAGCTTCAGCTATAGGCACAGGAAGATTAGCGGCAATTTCTTTGCTTAAGTGAAATACAGCATAGTAAGAACGGCTGATTAAATTCCTGAAATCTATTTCCGTGCTGCCCGGGTTGTTTAACAAAACTTCGGCGGAGGTGTAGAAATCCTTGAATGATACGCTCATGAGGTTTGGCTCTCTTCGAAGACATCGATGGATTCATACTCAAACAGGATGATATCGCTACGCGTATTTTCGGTATTTTCAACTAATACATCGGCTAATTGCCAGTTAATCTCGAATATGTCTTCAATCGGCAGGTCGATGTAAATTTGGTAGTGTATACAGCCTCTAGTGATATTTATCTGGTTGACTCCTGAAAAGTAAAGATTGTTTTTTTCTATCAATGCGTGTGCCAAGTTTTGCAAACGCTCTACTTCATCGTCAGCTAATCCTGCCGTTTCAAAAATAGCTCTGCCTTCTTTAATGAGTTGGTAATACTTGTGATTATCCGGGTTATTTGTCTGTGTTAAAAAGCCGGATGCCTCGTACGTTCGACAAGCCAAAATAGCGTATTCAGTAATCAATGATAGTATTGTTTCTGAATGCTCAGGGAAGTCTGCCAGCACTGTTTTTCCGTGTGCTAATGCTTCTGAATGGAGACCTTTATTATGTAAGGCTAAAAGGTAATCGTAGTGTATTTGAAAATCTGTAGGAGCCAGTTTTAAGGCGGTTTGGTAATGTCTGTTTAATGCCGCAATATCATTTTCTAAGCAAGCGATTCTACCAAGTAAATCATAGTAAATATTTTCCGGTATTTTGCCTCTTAAAGTATCGGCTTTCCTGTTTAGTAACGTAACTTGCCCATCAGTGGGTTTGCGGTTTTTAGCAAAGTAAGAATTAATTTCGCCA
>PMJA01000305.1:0-8813 GCA_003158415.1 Methylobacter sp. | reverse complement strand
CACTTGCCTGTTCCACCTAAAACGCTGTCGTATAGCTTAGATTATCATGTCGACATTACAAAAATAGTTTTTGAATTGTTCAAGACAGTCAAGAAACTATTACGCAGTCGCCCGATAATACTCAATCGCNNACGTCATTCATATCGCCGACGTGACCGATACGGAAGGCTTTGCCCGCCAGTTCGGAAAGGCCTGCGCCCAGGGAAATATTGTATTTACTGAACGCCGTGCTGATGACGGTGCGGGCATCTTTGTCTTCGGGGACAATAATCGCCGTCACGGTGTCGGATTCGAAGCCGGGTTGGGCGCAGATAGCCAAACCCCAGGCGGCAACGGCTTTACGCGTGCCTTCCGCTAGGCGGTGGTGACGGGCGTAGACGTTTTCCAGGCCTTCTTCCAGCAACATATCCAATGCCTTGCGCAAGCCGTACAGGATAGGCAATGCCGGTGTGTACGGGGTGTAACCGTCTTTGTTGGTGTTCATCTGGTCTTTTAAGTCCAGAAAACAACGCGGATAAGTCGAGGTTTCAGTGGCTTTTAAGGCTTTTTGGCTGAATGCCAAAAATGCGCCGCCTGCCGGCATCATGAAGCCTTTTTGAGAGCCGCTGATAGCGCCGTCAACTTCCCACTCGTCCATGCGAAAATCCAGGCTGGCAATGGAGCTGACGCCGTCCACGAATAACAGGGCAGGGTGGTTGGCTGCATTCATGGCCTTACGGACGCCACCTATATCGCTGGTAACGCCGGTAGCGGTTTCGTTATGTGTTGCCAAAACAGCCTTGATTTCGTGGCCTGTATCTTCTTTTAAGCGCGCTTCCAGTTTGTCCAGCGGTATGCCTTTGCCCCAGGTTTCCTGGTGAATTTCAACGTCGAAACCCAAGCGTTTGCCCATTTCCGCCCATAAATGGCTGAATTGTCCAAAACGATAGATCAATACTTTATCGCCCGGATTCAACGTGTTGGTAAAGGCGATTTCCCAGCCCGCAGTTCCGGTAGCAGGAAACACAAAAGCTTGTCCTTTTTCGGTTTTGAATATTTTCTTTAGGTCTTGCAATAGAGGCGTGAGCAGCTTGGGGAAAACCGGGGAACGATGGTCTTCCATAGGGATGTGCATCGCATTCAGGATTTCATTAGGCACGTTGGTAGGGCCTGGAATATATAGGTGGTTACGACCAGCCATGGTTTTGCCTCTTTATAGGTAGTTGGGATTGATTAAATCAGGGATTGGGGATAAAAAGACTATGCCCAAAAAACCGATAATCATGACATAGCCGCTCATAATCAGCAAGATTTGATTACTACTTTAAGTCGATAGTGCGCGTTAAAAATTGACTTTGTTTGCGCTAAAAGTAGAATGGACGATTTATTTGTTTCCTGGTCGGGTCTCTGGCGATAAGAAACAAACTCAATACCTTGCACTAATGACATTAGGAATGTACAAATGAGCCACACTTTATATGCAGCGTCAGTTCAACGCGTTCAACGTTGTGAGTTAGCGGTTCCGGGCTCAAGCCCGGAGATGTTTGAAAAGGCGATGAAAAGTGGGGCGGATTTCATTTTCCTGGATCTTGAAGATGCGGTGGCGCCCGATGACAAATTGCGCGCCCGAAAAAACATCATAGAAGCCATTAACGATATGGACTGGAAAGGTCACGGCGTCACTATTTCCGTGCGTATCAATGGCCTGGATACCCAGTACATGGTGCGTGACGTGGTGGATCTGGTCGAGCAGTGCGGCGCAAAACTGGACACTATTTTGATTCCCAAAGTGGGCGTTTATGCGGATGTCTATATGGTTGAAGCCATGCTTAACCAATTGGAAATGCAGCAGGGACTAAAAAATAAAATAGGCATTGAAGCCTTAATTGAAACCGCTCTGGGCATGGCGAACGTGGAAGATATTGCCCGCAACGGCACGGCAGGCCGTCTTGAAGCCCTGCATTTCGGCGTGGCGGATTATGCGGCAAGCAACCGTGCGCGTACCACCAATATCGGTGGCTTAAATCCCGATTATCCGGGCGACCAATGGCATGCGGCCATCAGTCGTATGACGGTCGCCTGCCGTGCGTTCGGTCTGCGTCCTATCGACGGCCCGTTTGGCGATTTTAAAGATCCTGACGGTTACAAGCTGGCGGCAAGACGCGCTGCGGCGTTAGGTTGCGAAGGAAAATGGGCGATACATCCGTCACAGGTCGAACTGGCGAATGAAGTTTTTACCCCGCCTACGGCTGAAGTGGAAAAAGCTCAGCGTATTTTGGTGGCGTTACAGGAAGCTGCTGCGCAAGGCAAAGGCGCTGCTGCATTAGATGGCCGTTTGATCGATGCCGCTTCGGAAAAAATGGCTCTGAACGTGGTCAGGGCGGCGGAAGCTATTGCTGCAAAAACTAAATAAGGCGCAAAGCTAAAGGCTAAAGGCGAAAAAACATCGCTTTGCGCCTTGTGCTTTTTGCCTTTCATCTTAATAAAAAATCAACAACGGAGATGCTGTGGATATTCATGAGTATCAAGCGAAAGATATTTTAAGCGGTTATGGGGTTAAAATCGCCGAAGGCGGTTTGGCGTATAGCCCTGAAGATGCCGTGCAACGCGCACGGGAAATCGGCGGGCATGTGTGGGCGGTAAAAGCGCAAATCCATTCGGGCGCACGCGGCAAGGCGGGCGGCATTAAGATTTGTAAAACCCATGATGAAGTCGAAGCGGCGGCCGACTATTTATTGGGTAGACGACTGGTCACACATCAAACCGGCCCGGCGGGTAAAGTGTGTTCAAGATTGTATGTCGAAGCGGGCACCGACATCGTTAAGGAATTGTATTTTTGTTTTCTGGTTGATCGCAGTTCGGAACGCATCGTTATGGTCGGCTCTGCGCAAGGCGGCATGGACATCGAAGAGTTGGCGGTCACCAACCCGGAAGCCATCACTAAAATTTATATTGAACCTGCCGTCGGTTTGCAGGACTTCCAGGCGCGGGAAATGGCGTTTGCCTTAGGTTTGGATGCCGAAATATTGAGTCATGCCGTTAAAACCATTAACGGCTGTTATCGCGCTTTGCGCGCACTCGATGTCAGTATGTTGGAAATCAATCCGTTGGTGGTCACGCGTAGCGGCGAATTAGTCGCGCTGGACGCCAAAATGGGTTTTGACGACAACGCGTTATTTAGACAACAAAAAATTTCCGAATTGCGCGATAAAACCCAGGAAGATCCACGCGAAATGGCGGCGGCCGATCGCGGCTTAAGCTATGTCGGCCTGGACGGCGACATCGGCTGCATGATTAACGGCGCAGGCTTAGCCATGGCCACGATGGACATGATCAAGCTGGCCGGCGGTGAGCCTGCCAATTTTCTGGATGTCGGCGGCGGTGCTTCGGCTGAGCGTACTGAAAAAGCGTTCCGGCTAGTTCTGGCCGACAAAGGCGTTAAAGCCATGCTGGTTAATATTTTTGCGGGTATCAATCGTTGTGACTGGATTGCCGAAGGCGTAGTGCAGGCGGTTAGAAAAATTGACATGAAAGTGCCGTTGATCGTGCGTTTGTCCGGCACTAACGTGGAAGAAGGCCGACGTATTATCGCAGAAAGCGGCTTGCCTATCATTACCGCAGAAACCTTGGCCGAAGCGGCCGAAAAAGCGGTGCAGGCGCGTAATGACGTGGTTGCAAAAGAAGCTGCCCAGGAGATCTAAATGGCTATTTTTATTAACGAAACAACCCGCATCGTCGTCCAAGGCTTTACCGGAAAAATCGGCAGTTTTCACGCACAAGACATGATAAACTACGGCTCCCTCGTGGTGGGCGGTATTACCCCCGGCAAAGGCGGGCAAACCCATCTGGGACTGCCGGTTTTTAACACCGTCAAAGAAGCCGTGCAACAAGCGGGCGCAGAAGCCAGCATTATTTTCGTGCCGCCTGCCTTTGCCGCCGACTCCATCATGGAAGCCGCTGATGCAGGCATCAAATATTGTGTGGCGATTACCGACGGTATTCCTACCCAGGACATGATGACGGTGAAGAACTTCCTACGCCGCTTCCCAAAAGAACAGCGTATGATATTGACCGGGCCTAACTGTGCGGGCACTATTAGTCCAGGACGTGCCATGCTGGGCATTATGCCTGGGCACATCTACATTCCGGGCAATGTCGGCATCATAGGTCGTTCAGGTACTTTAGGCTACGAAGCTGCCGACCAAATGAAACGTTTAGGCATAGGTATTTCTACTTCGGTCGGTATCGGCGGCGACCCCATCAACGGCAGTTCGCACCGGGATATACTGGAAAAATTTGAACAGGATCCGGAAACCAAAGTGGTGCTTATGATCGGTGAAATCGGCGGCCCTCAAGAAGTTGAAGCGGGGCTTTTCGCTAAAAATGGCATGACTAAACCGGTCGTTGCTTATATCGCAGGATTAACCGCACCGGAAGGCCGCCGCATGGGCCATGCCGGCGCGATTATTTCATCCGCCGGTGAAGGCGCCGCAGAAAAAGTCGCGATATTGAAAGAGTTAGGGGTTATTATTTGCCCGACGCCTGCGGCCATGGGTGAAACTGTGGCGGCTGTGCTGGCCAAAATGTAGCGATTATTTTAAAGAAACAAAGCCAGCACCTGCTAAGTGGTGCTCTAAGAAGATCCTATATGCAAAGACCTGATAGAAGAGTCGGAAAAGATGATGGCAGCAGTGAAGCAAAGTTTTTAGCAGTCGCTCGAATTTGCCCTGAATGTGGTAGCGGGAATAATCGGCCATCAAGATTAGGGGACAAAAGTAAAAGCTTAATTAAGCTCCTGCTCTGTAATCCGTATCGTTGTCGCGCTTGCCGTGTTCAATTTTGGGTGTTGAACCCTTGGCAGTTGCTTTTGTCGGCAATCCTGGTGCTTGCATTGGTTTCTGTTCCTTGGCTTTTTTGGTTATATTTCGACCAGCAACTGCATGAAAAGGCGGCGATTCTTCAAAATACGGAGGTTATTGAGGTCACCGACTACAGCATTAATGACACAATTAAAACTCTCGCCGAGCAAGGGCAAGTTGACGAACAATACCACTTTGGCATGACTTTGTTTAAAGGTGTAGGGGTCGTTCAGGACTACAAGGCGGCTTTTTATTGGTTGGAAAAAGCCGCTGGTCAAGGCCATGCGAAAGCACAGTTGGCTCTTGGCGATATGTATTTTTCCGGCTCCGGCATAAAGAGCGATATTGAACGCGCTTATTTATGGTTTACCCTAGCGGCCGCCCAAGGCTTGGACAATGCGGTTGTTAAGCGTGAACTTGTGGCGAAGCGGTTGACGCCGGATCAACTCGCTGCCTTGCAGGCGGAGGCAGCTGTCATCAGCCGGGGACAACATGCCGCAGCTGAGGCGGCGTCAAAAGATAAGGCAAGCCCTTCCGTTCCCACTCCTGCTCCTGCTGTAGATACGCCTGATCCATCGAAAAAATAAAGCGTAATAGAACGCGAATAAGACCGAATTGCTCGCTCCCTAAAACCTGAAATTGAGTGGCAAAAATCAGTGCGGCTTACAGAAACAGACAATCAAGCCTATTTTGATAAAAACAAAGCCAGAGAGAAAATCTGTGCCGCTTGGTTAAAAGAGCAAAGCAAATCCGTCCGTAAATCCATTGTATTTGCAGCTATTGCAGGCATTACCAACGGGTTGGGTGTCATTGTTCAATCGGCATTGCTGGCTTTTATACTGCAAGCCGTCATAATCGATAAGCTACCGTGGTCGTCGGTAATCACATCATTCTTATTACTGGTAGTCGTAATCATCCTGCGTGGCGCGTGTATTTATTTGCATCAAACAAGGGGATTTGAAGCGGGGGCGCACGTCAGGGTATCGGTAAGAAAACAGTTGTTCGCCAAGTTTTTAACGCTGGGACCTGCCGAAATAAAACAACGGCAAAGCGGCGAATTGGCGGCGATTACGTTAGAGCAGGTTGATGCGCTGGAAAATTATTTTTCGCGCTATTTGCCGCAACAAATGATAGTCGGCGTATTGCCGGTCATCATGATTAGTGTAGTCATGCCGGTCAATTGGGTGGTCGGTTTGATATTTTTGGTGTCCGGGCCGCTGGTGCCGATTTTTATGGCATTAGTTGGCATGGGAGCCGCCTCTGCCAATCGCAGTCAGTTTTTGGCGATGACCAGAATGAGCGGCTATTTTCTTGATCGGTTGCAAGGGTTGGAGACGCTTAAGTTGTTCGGTCAGGCTACGCAGGAGTTGGCAAACATCAACAAGATTGCTGACGGGTTTAGGGAAAAAACCATGGCGGTATTGCGTATTGCGTTTTTATCATCGGCCATTCTGGAATTTTTTAGCGCGGTAGCCGTCGCGCTAGTGGCTGTGTATGTGGGATTAGGCTTATTGGGACAGATTCATTTTGGCCCCGCCGGGCACATCAGTTTGATGGAAGCCCTTTTTGTTCTGCTCCTGGCGCCCGAATTTTTTATGCCGCTCAGACAACTGGCGATCCATTATCATGACCGGGCTGCTGCTTTAGGTGCGGCTGATGCGATTCTTACACTACTGGAACAAAATGACGAGGCAGGGGATGTCGGGTGTACTGAGGGCAGTTTTTCCGACGTAAGCAGCCTCATCGAATTTAACAATATCAGCAAATCCTATGGTCAGCGGCAACTCTTAAGCGCCATTAATCTGCACATTGCCGCCGGTGAAAAAATTGCCTTGGTTGGTGAATCAGGCGCTGGGAAAACGACACTGTTAAATCTGTTATTAGGTTTTGAGGCTGCAACGGAAGGTCAGGTATTGCTTAACGGCTTAACCGTTAATCGCGAATTCGCTGCGCAAGCGATCGCCTGGGTGGGACAAAATGCCTACATCTTCCACGGCACGATCAAAGACAATATTGTTTTGGCTGATCCTGACGCGTCTGAACAACGCATTATTAATGCGGCACAGGCGGCTGGAGTGACTGAGTTTTGCGCACAACTGCCGGAAGGTTTGTTCACCCCGATCGGCGAGCGAGGCTATGGCTTGTCAGGTGGGCAGGTGCAAAGAATTGCGCTGGCCAGAGCATTTTTAAAAAATGCCGACATTATCTTACTGGATGAGCCTACCGCTAATCTTGATGCAGCCAACAAAATACTGCTATTGGACGTCATCGATCAATTGTTTAGTGATAAAACGCTGATTATCGCCACTCATGACCCGGTGGTGATACATAGAATGAATAGGCGGATAGAATTGCAGCAAGGACGGCTGGTGTTATGAAAGATTGTTGGTTTTTTCTGAAATTATTCAAACCGCATCGTGTTTGGTTGGTGGGCGGTATTTTTCTGTCATTGCTGACAGCATTGGCTGCTATCGCACTGTTGACGCTGTCGGGCTGGTTTATCAGCTCTTCCGCTATAGCGGGATTAGCCGCTGTTGACGGCAATGGGCTGGTCTTCAATTTTATGCTGCCTGCCGCGCAAATACGCGCTTTGGCGATCACCCGCACTGTAGGTCGCTATGGTGAGCGCTTAGTGACTCATGAAGCGACTTTTCGGGTGTTGGCGGGCATACGCAGTTGGTTTTTTCAACAGCTCATTCCCTTGGTTCCAGGGCGTTTGGCGGCACTGCGTAGCGGTGATTTACTGTCGCGCATGACGGCGGATATTGACGCCCTGGATGCGCTGTATTTACGACTGCTCGCTCCAGCCATTGTAGCGATAATAGGCGTCACTGCGGTTACCGTCTTTTTGGCTTTTTATGCGCCGGTAATCAGTCTGGCTACCGGTCTTATGTTGCTGATTGCCTCAGTTGCGACGCCGTGGGTTTTTAATCGTTTGGGCCGGGCGGGAGCTGAAGAAATTGTCGTCTTGGCGGCAAATTTCAGAATACGGCAAATTGACATGATGCAGGGGCTGGCGGATTTAATAGCCAATCAGGCTTACGGGCGGTTCAGCGATTTTCTGGAACGGTTTTCAGATAGGATGATCAACACCCAACGCCAAAATAACCGCTTGTCGGCGATTTCTTCAGCATGCACTTTCTTGCTGTCGCAGATAACCTTATTAACGGTATTGGTTCTTGCGGCGATTTTATTTAAAGACGGCCTGTTATCAGGCTCGGATTTAGCCCTGGTTGTTTTTTGTGTGATTGCGGCTTTCGAGTTAGTGACGCCTTTGCCTCTAGCCATGCAAATGCTGGCAAAAACCCAAAAAGCCGCCCGGCGCATCAGGCAGGTTACAGAAATGTCCCCGACAATTACGGTCGGTTATCCCCCTCTCCCTTCGGGAGAGGGCCGGGGTGAGGGCATTCAAAGATTAACATTACCAAACCGTTATGATCTACAGTTAACCGATATAAGCTTTCGTTATTCAGAACAGCAGGATAGTGTGCTGAACAATATCAGCCTGAACATTCCACAGGGCGGTAAAATTGCCATAGTGGGCGCTAACGGTTCAGGTAAAACAACCTTATTGCACCTATTAATGCGGTATTACGATCCCGACCAGGGCAGTGTTATATTGGCGGGACAAAATATCAAACTATTGGACGCCGATGAATTAATGACCTGTTTTGGCGTATTGTCCCAGCGCAGCCAATTGTTTGCCGCTACTATTAAAGAAAACCTGTTGATTGCCAAGCCTAACGCCTCGGCAACGGAATTGGATGCCGCCATTAAAGCCGCAGGATTGGAGAACTTTATCGGCTATTTGCCGGAAGGCCTTGAGACCTGGGTAGGTGAAAGCGGCGTGAAGGTGTCGGGAGGTGAGGCGCGGCGTATCGCCCTGGCGCGGCTATATCTTAAAAATGCGCCAATATTAATTCTGGATGAACCCACCGAAGGTTTGGACAGTGATACGGAACGGGAGGTATTCAC
>PMJA01000385.1 GCA_003158415.1 Methylobacter sp. | reverse complement strand
AACAGGACGGTGAGCCAGAATGTGAGTACGACAAGAAATATCCTCGGCAGGTTAGTCTGCGATTGCTCAATTAACATCCATCGTGATTGCATCATGTCGGCACTAATTTGCAGAGCCTGAGATTGAAGGTATTTTTGAGAGTCGTTCTGCGGCGAGAGATCACGAATCATATTATAAACATCAGCCATCTCGGTAGCCGCTTCCATCTTCGCCAAATCCGCGCTATGTGTGCTTTCGTCAGGCCAAATGCGTTCGATTGCTGCGGCGACCGACTGAGGCAACATCTCTCGCACCTCTTTCGCTTCCGGTCCATAGCGGGACAAATAGTAGTCGATTGTGATGATTTTTGCTCCCCCTTCCGTAATGCTTGAGTTGGTAACATCGTATGAACCTTTCGCCGAACTCACCAGCAGACCAATAATCAAGGCGACCAATGTGGCCATCATTCCGGCAGACGACATCAGAATGTCTTTGGAGTCTGCTTGCGTGTGATGATCGGGTAGGACGACACGGAGGCATGAACCCAGCAGTATGCCGCTAAGCATAAATGCGAAAATAATAAACGCAGTTAACAGTGCCGACATATCAATTACTCTCCTCTACTATCACTAGAACTATAATATAAATGCTTAAGTTATTTGGCTACCAACTTAAGGCGAGACAGATAACATCCCTTAGAGGGATGTTATCTTATGGTGTCCTACTTTAAACTGGAAGCCAGTTATTTCATATTCATGATCGAATTTGCTGCTACTCGCTGCTCTTGTTGTTGGGTTGCGCCTCCATCAGCTTCTTTTCGTCCTCCGGCGAGAGCTTCGGTCGGTCAATTGTTAAGGTAATCTTGTCGATCTTTCCAGTGAAAGCGAATGGCACTTGGTAGTCCTGATCTGCCACCGGAGTACCCGTGTCGGAGCCGACATCGAGGTTCTCGTCCCATGCAAGGATAAACGGGATAGTGCGCTCCATCTTCTGACTGGCCATCTCCTTGCCATCCACCTTAAGCACACCGGTGCCGTTGCGTCCGATACCGCTCATGTTGTTAAAGGCCAGCGTGCCCATACCCAGCCCGTCGTACTTGAAGTCGAACTCGAGCGTGTGTTTGCCGGACGCCAGCGCCTCGGAGCCTTCCCACTTGACACGCTCCAGGCCAACCAGATTCCACAAGAACACCGGTTTACCCTTGAGCAGATAGAAACCGTAGCCGGCGAAGCGACCACCCTGGGTGATCAGCATACCTTCGGCGCCATTCTCTGGAATCTCGACCTCAGCCTTGAAGTTGTACGAGGCGTTAAGCACGCTCGGCGCATCGCCGTTGGGTGTGCCCGTCAGCGGCGCACTCCAGGTGAAGACATTGCGACCGGCGGTGATGCTGGGCTTCGGCGTGATAAGACGGGTCACTACCGTCGAATCCAGTGGCAGCACCTGGTACTTATTGGCCTCGACCCAGAACAGGTTCTGCATCTCCTTCAGCTTGGCCGGGTTCTTCGCGGCAACGTCCTCGTACTGAGTCCAGTCGTTGTGCAAGTCGTACAGCTCCCACGAATAGGCGGCCGGATCCGCACCAACGCCGCCACTGATGTCCCAAGGCGGCCTCATGACCTTAGAGCTGGCCATCCAGCCGTCATGGTAGATAGCGTGGTCGCCCATCATCTCAAAGTATTGGGTCTTATGCGTTGAAGGCGCATTGGCATTCTTCTGGTCAAAGGTGTACATCATGCTGACGCCCTCGATCGGACTCTGCCTGATGCCGTCGACCACCTTCGGCTGCTTGATCTGCGTCGCCTCAAGGATGGTCGGCACGACGTCAATCACATGATGGAACTGGTTACGGATGCCGCCTTTATCAGTAATCACCTTTGGCCATGAGATCGCCATGCCCTGCTTGGTGCCGCCAAAGTGGGACGCCACCTGCTTGGTCCAGGAGAACGGCGTATTAAAAGCCCACGCCCACGGAACAGCCATGTGGTTGTAGGTCTTGTCCGACCCCCAGACGTCATAGAAGTTCTTGAGCTGCGCCTCTACCGGCACCTCGACCCCGTTGAACATCGCCACCTCGTTCGGCGTACCGATCAGTGTGCCTTCCGCACTAGTGCCGTTGTCGCCGTTGATGTAGATGATAAGCGTATTGTCGAGCTTGCCCATGTCCTCGACTGCTTGGATGACGCGGCCGATCTCGTGGTCGGTGTAGGCGACATAGGCGGCAAACACGTCCACCTGGCGAATGAACATCTTTTTTTCATCCGGCGTGAGTTGATCCCATTCCTTGAGTAGGTCTTTGGGCCACGGCGTCATTTTCGCATTTTGCGGGATCACGCCAAGTTTCTTCTGGTTCTCGAAGATCTGCTCGCGCAGCTTGTTCCAGCCTTGGTCAAAGAGGTGCATGTCACTGATCTTCTGGATCCATTCTGGCGTAGGATGGTGCGGCGCATGCGTGCCGCCTGGCACGTAGTAGACAAAGAAGGGTTGATCGGGCGTTAGCGTGTTGACCTGATTCATGTAGGCGATAGCCTCGTCGGCCATCGCGGTGGTCAGGTTGTAGCTCGGATTGCCTTGGAATGGGTAAATGTACGTCGTGTTGCGCGCAAGGTTGTCCGGTTGCCACTGGTTGGTGTCCCCACCCATGAAACCGTAGAAATACTCGAAGCCCATGNNGTTGTGGTTCTTGCCGAACCAGGATGTACGGTAGCCGTTGTCCTTGAGGATTTTGCCGATTGTCGCCTTGTCCTTGGTGATGAAACTGTCATAACCCGGATAGCCAGTCGCCTGTTCGGCGATGACGCCGAAGCCCACCGAATGGTGGTTGCGGCCAGTGATGAGCGCCGCCCGCGTCGGCGAGCACAGCGCGGTAGAGTGGAAGTGAGTGTAGCGCAGGCCATTGTTAGCAATGCGGTCGAGCGCAGGGGTCGGGATCACGCCGCCGAAGGTGCTCGGAACACCGTACCCTGAATCGTCGGTCATGATCAGCAGCACGTTGGGGGCGTCCTTGGGGGGCACAATGCGCGCGGGCCAGTAGGGCTGGGAACCCTTCGTCGCGCGCTCGATCTTGCCGCCGAATTTCTGCGGCGGCGCCGGCAACTGGCTACCATCAATTGAGGTAGTGGCGTCGGGTGAACCCGGCGTACCCGTCATTTGTGATTGACCGGTTTGTTCATGACCGTTGTTGGTGATTACTTTACTTTGAGTTTTTTCCGCAATCGCCTGGGGGGTAACAACTGCTAACGTGAGTATCGGCAATACAATAAGCACAAAACCAAGTAGTTTTTGTTTCATAGCTATTCTCTTTAAATTGGTTGATTTAATTATCTTTGCTACATCTACTTGCTGTCAAGCTAAAACAAACCGTCAAGTTAGGGGCAAATAAACCGAACATCGGGCGGGGTTTGCAACCCCGCCCGTACCGTTTGAAGCTCATGGCAAAGTAAAAAATGTAAGCGATGCTCATACTTTATCCACTCAGCCACCCACCAACACCGTCTGCACCGCGCTCCATTCGCCGTGGGCTTGGTCTTTGTTCCACCATCTCATGCGGTATGTTCCAGAGCGGAAACCCCCTATTGGTTAAGTCTATTCATTCACATTAACCAATACCTGATTGATAACCGCCGCTGAAATACGAAAATCAGAGGCATGCAAAACCTTAAAAACTTCCCTTGCCGACGGTATCAAACTTTGTTTTTTTGCCTGGCCGATAATAGCTGCAGTACCGATAACGTGCAGTCCATTCTCTTTCGCCACAGCACGACCTGCGCGCTCATCCATAATCAACAAAACTTCCTCGGCATGACTTAAACCTAGATTAATACAGTCGGTCTCACCGGCGTCCAGATCAATATCTAATCGCGACTCTATAGTCTCAGTCCACACTTTTATCCAGCCTGAGACGATAGCGTGAGTAATGGCCTCTTCACCACGCGCGGCTTTACCTGGCAACACTTCTTGTTTTACAGACTCCGGCAGAAAAACTGTACCAAAAATGTCAGGTAACCATTTTAAGCCATCCACTATCGCCAGTCCGATCAAAGAACTGGCATCAATAATAACAATTCGTGCCATGCCGTTTTACGCCTCTTTCAGCCATTGCTCCAGGGTATCCATATCCTGTTGCACTTCTTCAGCCGTTTGATTGATAACAGGAATGCCTAAACGCGACACATGGGCGATAAAATCGGCCAACGGTGTGTCAGCAAGCTTGGCAGAACGCGCTAATGATAAATTCCCATCTTTGAACAATGCAGTTGCTAATGCTTTACGCACCCCTGGCATACTGATAATTTTAGACGATTTGAGTCCTATCATTAAGGCGTCCGGTTCGTTTCGGTTCATTACCAACACCAAATCATCGTGCGCCATACGCAGTGCTTCACTGGGATTATTCTTTAAACCGCTGACATTCACTGTTTTCATAGCCTTAACTCATAGGAAGATTATATAGGCATATTATAGGCGTAATTACTCAAAAACCAACGAAGATAAATTTATGATAGATATTGTGTGCATCACCTACGACCTGATTTTTTCCTTCAAGACCAATTTGCTCAATGCGGGCAGGACTACAAAGGTGCAAGTCATAATCCAGAATATGCCGATGGTAATCACCAGGCCCATGCTGGCAATGCCTTCATGCGGCGAAAAAGCCAGGCCTGCAAAACTGGAGGCGGTGGTTAATGCGCCGTAGAACATGGCCCGGGCTGTACTGGATTGGTAAATATTCTGCTCTTCGGACAGCGAATGATGCAGCTTTTCCACCATGTGGATGCCGTTATCGACGCCCAACCCCAGCAACAACGGCAAGGCGATGATGTTGGCGTAATTAATCGGCGTATGGGTGAGCACGGTGCTCGCCATCGTGAACAAACCCGCCAGGATCAATGGCGTCATGACCAACAGGGTGTCGGTGATATTACGTTGTATCGCAAACAATAGCAGCGCAATGGTGATTAAGGCGATAGTAATGGCTTTTTGAAAGGAGCCTATCACTTCTTTCATTGACTCCCAGTAAATAATAGGCAAATCTGTGGTTTTAGGCGCTACCGATTGCACATCAGTAATAAACTGTTGCAGATTGTCCAGGTCGTTCAAATCTTTTTTAGGAAATATCTGGATGCGATACCAGCCTTCCTTGCTGAGCCATCGCTCCTTAATATCGGCCGGTAAATCGCCCAAGCTGACCTCCCGTGCATTTAAGCCGGTTAACAGTTCATTCATGGCGTTCGGCAGCGTACCCAGCAGCGTTGTTTGTATTTTCTCGATAAACAGTCGTTGACTGGGTTGTTGCCGGGCGTCCAGCTCGATCAACATATCCTGCAACTCTTTTTTAAATGCGGTTAACGCCGCGATCTCATGGGCGTCTGTTTTATCGGGCAAGCTCTTATCTATAGCTTTTATCAGCCGGTTAATGCCGGGAATAGGATCATTGTCGGCTTTCAGCGCCGGAAAACTTTGCGCTTGCGACCCCAGCATCAGTGCCATGTCTTCAATGGTCGCCAATTTTTCCTGTTGCCCGGTGGGCATAAAATCAAAAAGACTGACGGTTTTATCCACTGTGGACAAGGCGGCAAGCTTTTTCTTCATCACCGTGGCTTGTTGCGCATCGGCGGCCAGCACCGTCAACGTCATCGGCGTGGTATCCGGGTTTTTATTCAAATTTTTGAAGGCAATCACCGATTCGGTATTGGGATCGCGCAGGTTGATTGGATTGAAGTCGGTTTTGACCTTAAAAACCAGCCCTACGGACATAATCGCGATAATAACGGTTATCAGGGTAATGGGTTTGGCGTAATGCAGCGTATAAGTCGCCATTTTTTCCGCCAACGTCGCCAGGAACGGATGTGCGGACGGCGGCTCCGGGTTTACCGACACAGGGATAAACCGTAATAACGCAGGCAAAACCGTCAAGGTCACCAACAAACAGATAAACAAGCTGGTTCCGGCCAACAACCCCAGTTCGGATACGCCTTTATAATCGGTCGGCACAAACGCATAAAGTCCTATGGAAGTGGTCGCCGCACAGAGCAATAACGAAGGCCCGGTGGATACCAGTGTACTGCGCAAAGCTCTTTCTCTATGCACATGATGCTTTAGGTTGTCGCGGTAGCGTAAACAAAAATGGATGGCGTATTCCACCCCCAAACCGATATTGGATACGGCAAAAGCCACCGAAATTAAATTCAATTCTTTAACGGCAAAGGCCGCAAACGCCCCGCAAAATACCATGCCTAACGCCAGGGTAAACAAAGTGGCCGCCGTCAATAAAACGGAGCGATAGGCCACCAGTAAGATGCCTAAAACTAACACCACAGAGAAAATACAGGCGTTAAATGTGCCGCTGCTCATGCCCACCAATTCATCGTCTTCAAGACCGACTTCGCCCGTCACCCAAACCTTAACTGCAGGCAATCCCGGTTGCTGAATATCGGCAATGGCTTTGCGGACAGCGTCAATTGCATGCTCGGCCGGGCGGATTTGAGTGTAATCAAACTTGGGCGAGAGCGTGATAAAACCTTGATCGCCGCTCGCAGCGCTTAATTTATTACCGGCGATCAACGATTCCCAGGACAGCAGGTTGTTTTCACCATTGATGCTTTTATGCAGGGCCAGCGTAACCTTGTCTATCAGCAACGGCATATCGACGGGCAGTTCCTGGTTTTTATCGGAAGAACTTAACGCATCTTCAAAAATAGAAAAAAAGCCCGTTAAGTTAGGCTCCTGGGAAATCCTGCCGATAAACGGCTGCGCCTGGGACAAGTTGCTGGATAAGGCTTGTAAGTCTTTAGGGGCCAGATAGAGCAAGCCGTTCTGATGAAAGAAATCGCTTTCGCTAGGGTTATAAACCGAATCAAAATTGGCTTTGTCGGCGCTTAATAAACGCCCCAGGCGTTTGGTCGCCGCTTTGGTTAATTCAGGCGTATCGGATTCAACCACCAGCAACAGCGTATGCATATCCTGCGCAAAAGCTTTTTCAAATTGGCGGCGATTTTGCTGAAAAGGCGCATTAGGCGCCACCATGTCTTGCGTATCGGTATCGATACTTAAATTATTAACAGTATATTGCACTGACAAAACAGCGAGTAAGCCAACGATGGACAACACAACGAAAGGATGGCTGAGAGTCCAATTTCCCCAGCGGGAAAGCAGGCTGCGACTGTGAATTTTAAACGACATGAGTTAATCCGGTTATTCCAAGGTGATTTTATCTAAAGTATTCAGCGCATCGCTACGGGATTCGATAAGTTCGCTGCCCTGTTGCTGGATGAACAGCGCAGGAATTTTTGCGGCATTGGCGGCCTGCATGCCGTCTTTCTGCCCTATACACAGCAGCGCGGTATCCCAGGCGTCGGCAATGGTCGGGTCGTCATGAATAACGGTGACGGAAACCAGGTCATGCGTAATCGGACGCCCCGTACGGGCGTCGAGTATGTGGCTGTAACGCTGTCCCTGATAATCAAAATAATGATTATAAGTACCCGAAGTCATAACGGCCATCGGCGAATCCTTGGGCATGGTGATTCTTTTTTGCATGTGCTGATCACCCGGCAGCGGCCGTTCCAGAGCTATGCGCCAGGGTTGCGAATCCGGCTTATGACCGCGAGTTTGCAGTTCGCCGCCGATCTCTACCAAATAATCGTTAATGCCGTTTTGTTCCAGAACCTTGCTGATTTTGCCTACGCTGTAACCTTGCGCGATCGACGACAAATCGACTTTCAAATCCGCTTGTTTTTTACGCAAGTGCGTATCATCGACAATTTCCAGCTTTTCCATACCGATTTGGGCCAGCGTTTTCTGGATGGCGGCCTCATCAGGAATGGCCGGTGTTTCTCCGCGAAAACCCCATAAATCGAACAACGGCTTAGTCGTTAAATCATAGCAACCCTGGGTAGCCTGGGTAACGGTCTGTGCGATACGCACCAACGCTACGATTTCGCTGCCGACGTCCTGACTGTCGGTGTTTTCAGTGCTATTGAACAGCTCAATGACCGAGTCGGGGCGATAATTGGACAGCGTTTTATCAATGGCATCGAGTTCGTTTTTAATGTCGTCTGCAATAACCGGGCTATCCGCCGGTAATTTGGCCCAATAACTGATATGATAAGTCGTCCCTTGGGCTGCGCCTTCAAGCTTTTGAATCGTCGGTTCAGAACATGCTGCAAGCAGGCTAAAGCACAGTATCAGCCCAGAATATTTGAATATACCGGATTGTTTCCTAAAAAAACATCCAGGATTTGTTATACATTTTTGTTGAATCTTTATCATCACAAGCGTCATCTGGTTATTGCGGCACGGCTTTCCCGGTTTAAAAGAGCCACTGTTTTATTGTAATCTGGGGTTCACCCCCGATTCGGGGGCAATAGAAAGGCGGGAAGTTGAGCGGTTGCACGTATTTTTAACGCCGGCATCCACTCCCCTTGCCGCCCAGTATGTATCTGACTATTTTTAGAAATGGACAAACGCCGATATTATAATATCAAATGCACATAGATTTCTAAAAATGAGCACTTACTCACCCAGTAACAGTTTTGATTCATGACCCACCCTTTACCGGAAATAACTTATGAATAACCTGGTTTTGATCGCAGTCGCTTTGTTGCTGGTCGCGCTCAACGGCTTTTTTGTGGCCGCAGAGTTCGGTCTCGTTAAATTGCGGCAGACGCGCCTGCGCGGCATCGCCAAGACACGGGGCTGGCGCGGGCGCATACTGGCGAAAGTACACGCAAAACTCGACGCCTATTTATCGGCATGCCAGTTAGGCATTACCCTCGCTTCGCTGGGTTTGGGCTGGGTCGGCGAACCCGCCTTTGCCGGCCTGCTGGAACCTGGGCTTGAAAGGCTAAGAGTCACCTCGCCGGAACTGATACACGGCATCTCATTCGCATGTACTTTTTCCATTATTTCCTTCCTGCATATCGTCGTCGGCGAGCTGGCGCCGAAATCGCTGGCGATACGTAATCCCGAACAGATCGGTTTATGGAGCGCCGCGCCGCTCTATGGCTTTTATTGGCTGATGTATCCGGCAATCTGGCTGCTCAACTCCAGCGCCAATTTGGTATTGCGCCTGTTCGGTTTGGGCAATGTCCACGGTCACGATGCGCATTATTCGGCCGACGAACTTAAACTTATTTTGCGAGGCAACGACCAGGACGACCGGTTTACCCGCGACGAATGGAATATACTGGCAAAAACGCTGGATTTCAGCGAGTTGGAAGTGTCCGACCTGATGCGCCCTATCCATGAAATGACGGCCTTGCACCGCAATAAGTCATTGCAGGAAAACCTGAAAACTGTCTATCACAAACGCTACAGCCGTTATCCTTACTTCGATACTAACGATATTGATGTATTGGGAGTCATTCATTTAAAAGATTTGTTTTTTGCCCGGCAGGAAGGCAAGGCACAAGAAGATTTGCATCAATACCTGCGGCCCATCCAATACATCCGGCCGGACATGCCCGCGCTGGAACTGTTTCGTTATTTCCGCATGGGCGCAGCCCATTTTGCCGTCATAGGACAACACGGACAAAAGCCGCAAGGTTTTATCACGCTGGATAATTTATTAAGCGCAATGGTCGGCGAAATACGCGACGAGTTCCGTCAAAACAATAATGACTGGACTCGGCTCGATGACGGCTCCTTAATAGTCAAAGGCAGCCTGCCGATATTCTCGCTGGAACGGATACTGGGTATCGACATCGAAAATGAGGAACTGGAATTGGAAGATGAAGTCTCCATCGGTGGCCTCATCCTATCCAAGCTCCGGGATATACCCGTGGAAGGCCAGAAAATTGCATTCAATCAGTTCGACATCCTAGTTAAAAAAATGCAGGGGTCGCGTATTATTTTCGTGCAAATCTATCCTAATGAAGACGACGACTTTTAAGTAGTTACACATTTTCATCCATAAAAATATAATTCAAAAAATACGCTAAGGAATCGATAGCTTCATGCACACCCCACTTCAGCCTTCCTGTTCCGGCATACCTAGATGGATGCCGAAAATCGTTCTACTATGCGCCCTGGCATTAACTGCGAGCAGTTGCAGTTTAGTTAAAAACACCCTGGAATTGCCTGAAAAGGGTATTCGCTCCCTATTTTCCTTCCATCAGGAAAGCGACGCGCCGGATCCCGTCGAATTGCAATCCCAGCTGCTACGCTTTGCAGACAATGCCATCGAAGCGCTCACCATCGCCATCGGCAAATTGCGGCCGGAAGATAATCAGGCCACCGGGCCGCGTAACATGCTGTTGCGCCGCATCACCACCCTCAATAGTATATTAGCCGTCGTCACCGGCGCCAACACCTATGCCGACCTCCTCGACATGGTCATCTTGGCCAGCTTGAACCGGATGAATGTCGAGGACTATTGGCTCCCCAAAGTCTATGGCGAATCGGCTAAACCTTTTCTACTTGTCTCCCAAGAGATCGAGAAGGAAATTTGGCGGATCGCCGCAATCACGCTGAAAAAAGAACAGATCGCGGAACTGCGCACCTCCATCAAAACCTGGCACGACCTACACCCCAATGTGCACTCACTCAGTGAGATAGGCTCAATGGGCTTTGCGTCAGATCTCTCACAGATGAATCGCAGTTCCCCGTCAGGAGTGACCAGTAGCGTCTTCAACCTGCTATCCATCGACCCATTGGCGGGACTCGACCCCGCCACCCGCGAACTGGCCAACACCCGATTGTTAGGGGAGCGCGGCATGTTCCTGGCCCGGCACATGCCGACCCTGATCCGCTGGGAATCCGAGTTGCTGACTATGCAGACGGCGGAAATGCCGCAAATGGAAAAACTGTTAGCTAATACCGCCCAACTGTCCGAATCGGCAGACCGGTTCAGCCGGACTACGGAACAGTTACCGGAACTCATCAGCTCCGAGCGCCAGCAAATCATCCAAGCCCTGGACGAGCAACGGCCAGGCCTTATTAGCCTCGCCGCACAGACCGATAAAGCGCTGAGCGCAGGCAAATTAATGTCCGATGCGTCCACCGCCACCTTAAAGTCTTTTCAAGATGTATTGCGGCAAATCGACGCCAGCCCGTCAAACTCGGACACCGAGCCCTTCCGCATCAACAACTACACTGCCGCCGCCGCGCAGATCAACGCCACGACGCAAGACCTGATAAAATTATTACAAGCCTTCGACCAGACCCTGGCCCCCGGCAAGCTTGACGAACTGTCAATTCGAGTGGACGCGCTGACCCGGAAAACCCAGGATCGCGGCAAAGAATGGGTAGACTATACGTTCAGGAAATCCTTGCTTCTGGGTTTGATACTGATGGCTTCCGCTTGCGGAATGGTGCTGGTTTCCACCGTGGCTTTTTGGCGATTGAAAAAGAAATTTGCTTGAGTTATTGGCAGGCAGCGCGGCTAAGTATAAGCGCCCTATAATCCTAAAAACATCCGTTCATCCTGAGCGCAGCCGAAGGGACATAGAGGACACCGAATGCCCTTCGTCTCATTTGAGAGCTAATCAAGGCTATTCACTTAAGCCGGAACCAGCAACATTACTGGTATTTGTTGGGGAAATCGGAGAAGTCGGAGTAAATTCAATCCGAACAACTGGCGAATAATTTGGATAAGAGTAAACTTAAATTCGTTTAACTCAGCGCTCCAGCGGAGTTTCGCTATCACTCAGTCCGCTTAATTTGCGTTAGACGCAAAAGACCCCCGACCAATTGAATAGGGGATACAAGAATGAAACTGTGAGGAGAGTAGACAATGCATATAATTAAATTCCTGTTGGCGGCGGCGCTGGCGTTGAGCATGGCGGGCGTGTCCGACGCAAAGGATAAGGGCTTGCCTCAATGCGACAACAAAACCAAGGTAGCCAAGCCCGATGCCAAGGGTGTCATCACTGACTATGAACGGGAGAAGAAGGGCTGCCAGATCGACATCAAGGATCTGCATCCCTCCCAACCAGCGGTGGGCATGGACGCAGTACAGTGCAAGGCCGAGAAGATTACCGCCCAATACCAGTACAAACCGAGCAAGTTCGATAAATACTTGGCGGACGCGAATCGCTTCGTTCCCATGGTGCGGGGGCCGGGCGGCGTGTTTTATATAACCGACCACCACCATCTCTCCGCTGGGGTATGGAATTCCGACGTTCCTAAGGATAAGAAGGTGGTCAACGCCTACCTCATCGCGGACTGGTCCTCCCTCAAGGCAAACGATTTTTGGATACTGATGAAGGCCAACAACAACACATGGTTGAAGGATCCCAGCGGCAAGGAGATCTCGCCCAATCAATTGCCCGACAATATCGCCAAGCTGGTCGACGATCCCCTACGCACCCTGTCGGCATGGGTGCGCAACANNAGGTGAAGTGCGCCAGTGCCTTCTTCCTGGAGTTTGCGTGGGAGGCCTACCTGGGCTCGATTCCCGAAGTGAAGGCGGCGCTGAAAAAGAACATCGCCTGCCCGCAGGAGAAAGTGTTGACCTCCCATTGCCTGAACACTCAGTACGACAATCTGGTTTCGGTGTTGCCAACGGCGATGAAGGCTGCAGCAGACCCAGCCGCAAAGGATGTGGGGGGCGCGGACGGCGGATATAATCCGACGGTACAAGAGGGCGTGCCCCAGCCCAAGAATTGCGCCGCCAAATAAGCCCTCGACATGCATGACGCACATGGTCTTCTCCTGCGATTCTTGTGCAATGCAATAGCCGGGTCGGGCAACGTATTTTTGTTGCCCGACAATTCTCCCAGCGTTAGGTTGAAAAGAATAAATTCAGTTATGAAATAAACGGTGTGTTTTGTTCAAAAATGTTAGCTGTCAAACACACCACTTCACCGGCCTGCTGCAAACTGCCGAAAGTCATCTACGCCGAGCGCTCGGACACCACTTCACGGTTTTGTCACCAGGGCAAAGTAGAGCCGTCGTATTTTAAAAAGCCGCCGCTCTGGGCAAGCGTAAACCGCGCAATCACCTGACGCATGCCGGTAACGCTTTCCAGGGCGTCGATCAGGGCATTCGGTCCGCCCATATCGGTTTTAACCCAGCCCGGATGCAAAACAAGAACACCGATCCCCTGATCTTCAAGGTCGATCGCAAGACTTTTCATTGCAGCGTTCAGCGCCGCTTTGCTGCTGCGGTACAAGATGCTGCCGCCGCTGCCGTTATCGGCGATACTACCCATTTGACTCGAAATCGAGACCAGCAGTTTTTTATTGCCGCGCTGCAAGTTCGGTAAAAACGCTTCCGCCATTTTTACCGGCGCTTGCGTATTGATCGTCAGTGTTTGCGTCCAGGCCGCATAATCCAGTTGCCCGAAACCGCGCCGGGGACTATCGCCGTATACCCCGGCATTGTTGATAAGCACATCGATGGCGATATCCTGCAACTGTGCAGCCAGCTTATCGATTTGCGAAAAATCCGAGACATCCAGCGGAAAAATCCGCACATTGGGAATGTCGGCTAGTTTGCCTGCTGTTTCCGGGTTTCTGCAACAGGCCAGAACTTGCCAGCCTTCGGCCACATATTGTTTGCAAAACTCCAATCCCAAACCCCGGTTCGCGCCGGTAATCAATACTGTAGCCATAATCTCTCTCCTAATAGTCTAACGGGCAACAATGCCCTGGAAGTTTTTACCTTAAAGGCATCGACTGTAAAGTTTTTACCGTGAAATGGCAATGGATTGTTGCTGTATTGCGATTGACAAGCTTTAGGTCTATGCGTAAGGTCATACGGAAACGGTATAAACAGAGTTAACCAGCCATGTTACAAATATCCGGTCAGGTTTGCATTCCAGACCATGAGATCGAAATTTACGCCATTCGCGCCCAGGGCGCGGGCGGCCAGAATGTCAATAAAGTATCGACAGCTGTGCATTTGCGTTTTGATATTAAGGCGTCATCCTTGCCCGAGTTTTATAAAGAAAAGCTGCTGACTTTAAATGACCAGCGTATTTCAAAAGAAGGCGTGATAGTCATCAAAGCGCAGCAGTACCGCACCCAGGAAAAGAACAAGGAAGATGCCTACAGTCGGCTACAGGATTTAATAAAAAGTGTGGCTATCGTGCATAAAAAGCGCAAAGCCACAAAACCGACTAAAGGGTCAAAGCTGAAACGCCTGGATGGCAAAACCCGGCAAGGCCAACTTAAGGCATTGAGAGGCAGAGTTAATCTTTAAAGCAAGGCGCAATAAATAATAGACCCGTAGTCTGAACACCCCCCTTTGAAAAAGAGAGAGGGCAACGCGAGGGGAGTGTATTTAAAAAACCTCCCCTAACCCAAGCCCCTCTGAAAGAGGGTTGATATTTTAGTTGAAACTAACCGTCAACTGCTGCCCAACGTTTACTATCAACCAACAGTCAGCATTATATGTAATTGCTGTTGTTCAAAGAGCCCCAATGAAGGTATCTTAATATATTCAAAAATCTTAAATCCAGGATGTGTTATTAATCGAATCTTGAACCCTGGTCAAACAAATAGCTTATGTATGCGCAAGAAAAACATGCTCAATGATATTATCCGGTAATTTAATACGATCAAATGCCGTTACAGGATAAATATAGTCTTCACCCGATTCATCAATAACTCTAATTTGACCATGCTTTTCTGCATCGGCATCAACGACTATCTCATAGAGTTTACGCATTTCCAGTGATACTTCGTAGCCATGGTTATCGATACAGACAACAAATTCGTGTGTATTCATAATTAAATATCCAAATAACGCTTAATTTTAAACTCGCGCTTGCCAATGCCATTAGCTTCATACCAGTGAATCTCTGCATCGCGAAGCGTCCCATCATTCAAACGAACAATAGCGAAACCTTTACGCTTACGCCAGTTACCTAGACCATGAATTTTCCGAAGACGTGGCAACTCTCTGATAGCAGAGCCACGAGCAAAAGTCTCAGTTTGTCTGATTTTACCAATTATTTCAAAGTCCATCTGGAAATTCTAGCACGACTAAACTCTATCTGACTAAATATAAGGCCAAGCCAAGTAATAACGAGTCGATAGTTAAAGTTGATGTGCGCGTTAGTTCTGCAAATCAGCAGATTAGATTAGCGCATACGCCAACCAATTAAACCTTTACTCCCCTTAAACTCATCAATATCTTTCTCACCAGATAACAAAAACTGTAATAAAGACTTATTTTGAAACCGGCAGGTCTGTGTAACGCTTAGAAGTCTCAGATAATGAGGGGTTGACTCCTGTCCAAATGATCCTGAAATTTTTCTTTGAACTGCCAAATGTCGAATTGCCCTCTCCGCTGTATTATTATTCCAAGGAATGCCATCAATATCGAGAAAAACAAATAGTTTTTCTCGATATTTTATAAATCGTTTTTGAAAAGTTTGTGTAGTTTCAGATGTATAGATGTTGTTATTAATGAATTTCTGATAAAAGCTATCAACATTTAATTTAAACTTACGTAAGTGCCTGGTTTTCAGCCCGTATTTCTCCACGGCCTGTAGAATTGGGGTGATTAGTTCTCCAACTGCACAGACGAAATTTTCATATTCTTTATCGAAAGGCGATTTGCGAAGATTCTCATTTAAATCACGGATCAAATGTGCCCAACATTTTTGCTGAACACAGGGAACTGAATCATACCCGCCATAGAAGTCAGAGCAAAGAACACCCGAATAGCCATTGAGTAATTCATGAGCTACTGTTGCTTCCCTATTCTCCGATAACTTGAAAACCACATGCGTCCCATCAGTGATTACCCAAACATATTGCGAGGCCCCCTTAATATTAATCGTAGTTTCATCCATATGAACGAATGGGCTTTTCAAAACTTTCTTTAGTAGCATCCGTTCAGTACCAATGTAAAAACAAGACAGTCTAACAATTAGGCATTGTATAGTTGATTGGTTAACCTGTTCTCCAAAACTATCCTCAACTAATTGAACAATTTTGTTGTAAGGTAGGCGCATAACTAATCTGTGATAACTTACACATGCTATAAAGCCATGTCCATACATTGTCCCTGTTCCAAGCTTTCGAATCTGAGGTGGGCTAAATGAGCAGCGAGTCGCTATTTTTGAGNNACTCGACTCCTGTCTCGCAGCGGTGGTGGCAAATATAGCAACTCCCTTTCTTGCCGATATATTGTGTAACATGTTTCTGAACACCTCTATTTGTAAATTTCAAATCAAATATAGTTAGCTTCGCTTCGATCTGAGTAGGCTTCAATTTACGCCGAGGATGATTTGGGCACGTTCTGCCTCGTCTAACATGAACAACCTTATTGACCTTTCTACTTGGTGAAATAGGCCGTCTTTTCTTATTGTCGTTACTGTCATTAGCAGATTTTTTTATATTGTCTTTATTCTTGAGCGTTATCTTTTTTTGCTCATAAGCTCCGTGAGCCGAAAGTAAAATATTCGACAACTGTTTTGAGAGGTCAGGATGAGCGGCTGATTTAAACCAAAAACATTGGCAGATTTGAAGAAGAATATTCAGGTCATTAGAGACTGAAATTCCTTATAGCCCAAAAATGAAGGAATCGTTGTTGACCCCTATGTGCGGCATCGCACGGATTGCATCAAACGTTTCAGCTAGTATTGGACAAAAGATTCATGATAGTAATGATGAACAGAATTGTCGGCAATTATTTTTTATTCAAATACTAATTAATCCTATATAAGGGGCACGAAATGCATGTAACGTATGAGCAAGCAGAACAAATAATTGTTGCCGCTATTAATAAAGCCAAGGAAACCGGTGTGCCTAGCTGCGTCGCAGTGGTGGATTCGGGTGCCAACCTGAAAGTTTTCCGCCGCATGGACGATGCTTGGGTTGGCAGCATAGATGTAGCCATCAAAAAAGCTAAAACCGCCTGTTTGTTTGCAATGCCGACGGGTGACCTGGGCAAACTGTCGCAGCCAGGCGGCCCACTTTACAGCATTGAGCATTCCAATGAAGGCTTAATCACCTTCCCTGGCGGGTTGCCCATCGTAGACGATCTTGGTGTGCTGATTGGTGCCATAGGCGTTAGCGGTGGCACCGTGGACAACGATCACAAGGTTGCGCAGGCAGGCGTCAAGGCCGTCGGCGTTAACGATCTGCCCGAGCACCCATGGCGCACTTAAATGCCTATTTATCAAGCAGATGACAATCCTGCAGACCATAGCCAATCGTCGAATAAAACTGACACACTTTGCGACAGAACCGCTGGCCCGCCCCTCTCTCAGGATAACTTTGGTCATTTACCATTATTAAAGGAAAATTATGTCCAGCTCGAGTAAACAAACCTCTGATTTGTTTCAACCAGTTCAATTCGGTCCTTACAAATTGTCTAATCGGATTGTGATGGCTCCGCTCACGCGTAGCCGTGCTCAAAAAGGCGATATTCCTAGCTTGCTAGCTCCTGAATATTACCGACAGCGCGCTACCGCAGGCTTGATTATTACCGAAGCTACACAGATTTCGCCGCAAGGCAAAGGCTATGCCTTCACGCCCGGCATTTATAACTCAGCACAGGTTGATGGCTGGAAGTCCGTAACCGAGGCAATACATAAAGAAGGCGGACGCATCTTTTTACAGTTATGGCATGTCGGACGTATTTCTCATCCTGCACTGCAGCCGAATGGTGAATTGCCCGTCGCACCATCAGCGATCAAGCCTGTAGGGAATGCTTTTACTGAAGAGGGTTTTGTGCCGTTTGTAACGCCACGTGCCTTGGAAACTAACGAAATTCCCGGCATCATCGAGCAGTATCGAGTAGCTTCGCAATATGCCCTCGACGCTGGTTTCGATGGTGTGGAAATCCATGCCGCCAATGGTTACCTGATTGACCAGTTTTTGCGCGACGGCACTAATCATCGCACCGATACCTATGGTGGCTCACTGGAAAACCGTACCAAGCTGTTGCTGGAAGTTACTGCGGCAATCATCACGATATGGGGAGCCGAGCGCGTGGGTGTGAGGCTATCGCCGATCAGTCCCGCTAACGATATTCTCGATAGCGACCCGGCCACACTTTTTACCTATGTAGTCGAACAACTGAACCAGTTCGGTCTTTTGTATTTGCATCTCATTGAAGGTGACACCGGTGGAGCACGGCAGGTCGAAAACGGTTTCGACCTGCAAATCCTGAGGCGCCTGTTCAACGGAATTTATATTGGCAACAATGGCTATGATCGTGAGTTGGCGGTGACAGCTCGTCAACAAGGACTCGTCGATCTGGTTGCATTCGGACGTCTGTTTATTTCAAATCCGGATCTGGTTGAGCGTCTTCAACGCGCTACACCCCTGAATAAATTGGATACTGATACACTTTATGGCGGCGGGGCAAAAGGTTATATTGATTATCCGTTTCTTATAAAATGATGAGATCGATGAGACACCATATCGAACAGCACCGCACTGACCGCATCGGTTGGCTCCGGGCTGCGGTGCTCGGTGCTAATGACGGCATCGTCTCAACCGCCAGTTTATTGATCGGTGTTGCGGCCGCCAGTGTTAGCCACAGCAACATCCTGGTTACCGGCGTCGCAGGGTTGGTAGCCGGCGCCATGTCGATGGCAGCCGGTGAATACGTGTCGGTGCATTC
>PMJA01000423.1 GCA_003158415.1 Methylobacter sp. | reverse complement strand
TAAAATTTTGTTTCATCTACTCGCATGAAGTAGATCAAGGGAGAATCGTAACCTCAATGCAGCAAAACGGAATCGAGGGTTTACACGCTCCGACACTCCTTGATTCCACTGCGTTTCGTTGAAGCTACTTTCTAACAAAAAATAAATACGATAGTATCATGTAAGATAAAAATCAGGTAAGTGATAGACACCTGATTTTAGGTTTTACAAAGAATTACTAGACACCTTATGTTAGCCCCCACGAGTGGGCGTTAGTGTTGATTTAAAACAAAATTTGCCACCTCCCGCAAAAAATGTTATTAGTGTAGCGAAGTCGGCGTTTTTCGAAATTTGGCGGCTTTTTTGCGTATCGGACACCGTCCAGTCGCATGGCCTAACACCTCGCTCAAACACACGCTTCATCAGCTTTTGATGATTTTTTTAGAGTTAAGATGTCCGAAAGAACTGTAGAATTTTTGAAGTTCACAGAGAAAAAGTCAGGCTTATTTATTTTATTAAAAGAGAAATTCAATGAAGCAACCTATAATACTTATTGTTTTTACTGTAATTATGTTGGTTACTAGCCGTGCGCAGGCAACGAGTGTTCTTATTTCCGGGAACTCAATGAACCAGTACGACACAAATCTGACATCAACAATTGCTGGATTAGGTCTTACAGCAAGCTTTGTTGCGCCATCTAACTTTGCCAGCACTAATTTATCCGCATTTAATGCCGTTTGGCTAGATGGCTTCAGTCAATATGGAACCGGATGGTCAACTAATCTTTTGGCATTTATGAACGCAGGCGGGAACGTATTGGTGCAGAATCCTGGCTTTGGTTCAGAAGCTTTATCTATTTATCCACTCGCTACGCAACTTACAGCATCGTATACCTATCCACCCGGTGAAAATACCATCACTATCGTGAACACGACCACTCCGAACGGTGCCAATCATGCGGTTAATGCAGGATTAACTAGCGCTGGTCTCAGTAATTGGGGCTTCAGCCTACGGTTATTTTTCCACTATTGATACCTTTACCGGATTGACAACCACCGGCACACCTGAGCAATGGGTTACTATTTCTGAGCAGGTTGGCTCTGGCACGTTAGTCTACACACAACAGGGCGTAAGCCAATTTCTTGGCAGTGCTGCCAATCCTGGTGCCAATAGCGAAGCGGCACAATTTCTTAATAACGTGGTAACATTCGCTTATGCCCCCGTTCCAGAACCATCGACAATAACAATGCTTTGTTTAGGCTTGGGTTTGATGGGGTTTATGATGTTGCTTAGCTCTGTACATGACAAAAATAGAATAACCCGTTGAAATAAAAAAGGGCAACGCACCAAACGTCACACTAGTTCTGTAGATTGGGCATGCTTTTTATGCCCAACATTTTGGGGCTTCAATATGGAGATGAATTCCTGGCTTGCCCTTACCGGATACCGAAATGTTGGGCAACAAAAAGCTGTTGCCCAACAAGTTTCGGACTATACAATCTCAAGCCACATCATAATACCAGTCCAACAGCTCTTCACCGCCCCAGTTTTCAGCATCGCCGGGGATGGTTTCAGGCGTTTCGTAGAGCGTCATTTGTCCGGGTTTTGGGGAACTGACCAGTAAACTTTCTGCATAATCGACTGAACAGCCTTCTCTGCCGGTTTCGTCTTTTAACCATTGCGCTGCCATAGCGATGGCATCTTGCCGGGTTTCGCCAAAGCCGAATACGGCGTAATCGTGTTGCACGTATAAAATAGTCATTGCTGCTCCAGATTCGTTGAGTTATGGGTTTGAAATAATTTGAATATATCCCCTCACCCCAACCCTCTCCCGGAGGGCGAGGGGGTAAGAAGCCTAATTTATTTCATGCAGGTTCTTAAATTTGCTTCATAGTAATATCCAGGGTCAAAATGCGGTAAGCAATTTGTCTGGGCGTCATATTCAGCAGGCGGGCGGCTTTGGCTTGTACCCAACCGCTTTGTTCCAGGGCGGCGATCACGCGTTCACGGTCATCCATGTTTTCATCATTAAAATCAATCGCCAGAGTTTTTTGGGGTTTAAAATGGAGTCCGGACTGCGCCACCACGTCTTCAAGCCCGGTACTGACCATGACGTCACGGTCGATGATGCCGTTAGGGCTCATGATGGCCGACCGTTCCAGACGGTTTGCAAGTTCCCGGACATTGCCGGGCCAATCGTGCTTCATCAATATCCGAATGGCACTTTCCTTAATTTCCAGCGGTCGCCCGCCTTGTTGTTGCGATATTCTGCCGAGCAGGAATTCGGACAATTCGGGTATGTCTTCCGTCCTATCGCGTAAAGCCGGCATCTGGATAGGCATGACATTGAGCCGGTAATACAAATCTTCGCGGAACTTGCCGTCGGTGACTTCTTCTTCAAGGTTGCGATTGGTGGCGGCAATGATGCGCACATTGACCTTGATGGTATGGGTGCCGCCCACGCGTTCAAATTCCCCTTCCTGCAATACGCGTAGCAGTTTGGCCTGGAAGGACGCGGAAATTTCACCGATTTCATCGAGGAATAACGTGCCGTTATCGGCCAGTTCAAAACGGCCTTTGCGTTGGCTGATAGCGCCGCTGAATGCACCTTTTTCATGTCCGAATAATTCGGATTCCAGTAGAGTATCGGGCAGGGCGGCGCAATTGAGCTTTAAAAAGGGGCCACTGGCGCAGCCGGAATTAAAATGAATGGCATTAGCGACCACTTCTTTACCGGTGCCTGATTCGCCCCGGATCAAGACCGTGGTATTCCATTTCGCCACCTGACGGATTAAATCGAACACCTTTAACATCGGCGATGAATGGCCGATGATGTTTTCAAAGCTGTAATTTTTGATTAACGCCTGCTTGAGTTGATCGCGCTCGCTTTGCAGGTTGCGCTGTTTGCGTTCGATGACGCGCAACATTTTGACGCTTTGAGCAATCAGGTTGGCAATCATCTCCATAAACCGTGCCCGCTCACCCAGGAACAGGCTGTTATCGGGCTGAGCGGCCAGAACGCCGATGGTGTCGCCTTCTTCTATATAAATAGGCGAGCCGATAAAAGGCAATTCGGGATCATATAATCCCAATCGGCCTAAAAATCGCGGCTCTTCTGACACTTTTTCAACAACGATGGTCGCGCCCTCATCCAGTATGGCGCCCATCAAGCCTTCGCCGGGATTGTACCTGACCGGCTCGGTATATTTACTGTCGCCATTGGTATGGACGACGCTGACTATCATGCTGTTACTTTCAATTTCCCGCAGTGTTATCATGCCGGAACGCATGCCGGATCTTTTGTGCAGTATCTCCAGCACCGCCTGCAATTTTGCATGTAAATCATTCGTACTGTTTAATACCTGACTGATAAGGTACAAAGTATCCAGTTCGGCTTCTATGAGTTGAGTACGTTCAGACATTACGTTAACCTCCTAGATTCATGTCTGAGCAGCGGGAAGCTTATTTTGAACCGGCAGCCCTGCTCGTAACCGGGATCTATATCAATAAATCCCTGATGCTGGTTAACAATTTCCTTGGCCATAACCAGCCCCATGCCCGCCTGATTACCGCCCATGGGTCGCGTGGTATAAAAAGGCTCGAAGACTTTGGTGCGTTTTTCAAATGGTATGCCCGGCCCGCTGTCTTCAATGCAAACATAGATCAAATCGGCATCAGCATCGGTAGTGATTTTGATCCGCTGCTCTGTACATTCCGACTCACTGATGGCGTCAATCGCATTGTCTATTAATTGCTTGAATAATATGCGCAGCCGATTTTCGGAACCCAGCATGGTTGGCAGTTGGGACAGCGGCTGCCAATGCACGTCTATGCCTATGCTCAAGATCCGTTGGTCACTGAGCAACAGCACCTCATGCAACAGTTGATTAATATTGACTGGAATAACCGCCGTTTGCAAGATCTCGGGTATACATTTTTGCATCGTGGCAATGGCGACTTCGCCGGATTCCTGAATCTGCTGCAAACTTTGTAACAGGCCGCCATGTTGCTCATCGTGCTTATGTCTTAAAATTTGCTCGGCTGCCCTGATTTGGTTCATGGGCATTTGAATTTGGTGCATTGCGCCCAGCAAGGTTTCCCGGATGCTACGCACCCGTTCATCTTCCGACATAAGGGTTTTTAAGGTCTGAATATGTAACGCTTCCATCTGCCTGTGTTGCCGGGTGATGTCGGTTAGGGTCAGTATCAGATACTGTTTTGACGTCTGCTCAAAAAAAGCATCGGCATTCACTTCATTCTCCACAAACCAATTGCCGGCGCAGGAAAACCAGCGAGTCCTGCGGTTGCCTTTGCCGTCTATTTTAAATTCACGGTTAGTAAAGCCCTGTTCATTGCTTTGTATATGCCGCCATAAATTGCCCATTTCATTGCGTAACAACTGTAAAAAATAGCTTGCCGGCTCACCTTTATCCAGATCACTGACCAAGGCTTTATACATGTGATTATCTAAGATGACTTTATCCTGATCATCGATAACCACCATGGCGATGGGCGAGGAATTGATGACCGATTCAATCAATAACTTTTGATTAATAAGTTTTTTTTCAGATTCGTAGGATTGGGTAATATCCCGGTGCATGCCGATGAAATGGGTAATCGTCCCCTGTTCATTTAACATCGGGGCTATAGTCAAATCGGCAAGATAGCGATTACCGAATTTATGCCGGTTACACAAGGTGCCGCGCCATACTTTCTTGCTGCTGATGGTATGCCACAAATCGTAGTAAACATGCCGGGGCGTGGATTTATCGGATAACGTCGATTCATTTTCACCCAGAATATCAGTCGACAGGTAACCTGTGACTTTGGAAAACTCTTCATTAACATAAAGTATGTTGGCTTTTTTATCGGTAATGGAAATGGCCATCGGCGCCTGTTCAACCGCCTCAACAAATAAGCTGTAAGGCATCCTCTCATTGTTGCCACTACTGTATCCCTCCCCAAGGAAATTAGGCGCAAGCTCATCAATGACGCTGTCCATATTGGTATGCATGCGTAAATACTGCAATGACTTCTTTTTCATAGATTATGACCGGGGGCTGGAGATGGACTTTAAAATATAACAGCAATAATTGTGCCTATATTAATTCTAACACTATACGCAGGGTCTTTTACTGCCGATTACGACTCTTGCCTGTCAAGTTAAATCATGAAGCAGCGTAGGTCATAGTCTAGCCGCTTTTGTAAGGTTTGCGACACAATCATTTTTATCGATGCTGGTATGTATTAAGTACAACAGTTTTCATGCACTGATTTCGTTTCCATTGCCCGGTATTTGTCTGCTAAACCGGCTGTGTCTGCGCAATTATTAAATTGGCATAATTGATGCATTAACAAATTAAAAATGCTTATCATCAGCGTGGAAAAAACAGTGAGTGAATATCTTTTACTTTTATTAGGCACGGCTCTGGTCAATAACGTGGTTCTAGTGAAATTTTTGGGCCTCTGCCCGTTTATGGGCGTGTCAAAAAAACTCGATTCCGCATTAAGCATGGGTTTGGCAACCACTTTCGTGTTGACCTTGGCGGCGATGACCAGTTGGATATTAGAGCATTTTATACTTGCTCCGTTCAACATCCAGTTTTTGCGGATACTCGCCTTTATTTTGGTGATCGCCGCTGTGGTGCAGTTCACCGAAATGGTAGTACATAAAACCAGCCCCGTGCTGTATCAAATACTGGGTATATTCCTGCCGCTGATTACCACCAATTGCGCGGTGCTGGGAGTTTGCCTGATCAATATCAAAGAAGATTATAATTTCATCAAGACCTTGGTTTCCTCATTTGGGTATTCAACCGGTTTTGGCTTTGCACTGGTCCTGTTTACCGGGGTCCGGGAGCGGATACTGCTTGCAAGGGTTCCCAGGTCCCTTCAGGATACATCGATCGGCCTGGTCACCGCAGGGCTTCTGTCCCTGTCTTTTTTCGCCTTTAAAGGCATGGTGTAACAAGTCAGCCTAAACATCTGAGTTCTTACCTTAGAGTATAAAAAGATGATGAAATCTCCCCGAACGGTTGCTTTTTCAGAAAACGCGACCAATGTTTTTTTTCATATTCTGACAGCATGCAATCTCCGATGCCGTCACTGCTATATTAACCCTTCCCAGCATGGCGCTGAATCCCTGGATATCGATACGATCACTGCCTGGCTGAACGAGTTTGCCGGAAAAGAAAACCTGCCAAATGTGATTTTTCTGGGCGGAGAGCCCACCCTTCATCCGGAACTTTCCCTTGCGGTGAAACATGCCAGGCTCCTGGGGTATCAATCGATTACCATAGATACAAATGGCTATCTGTTCCATGATATTCTCCTTCGATTGAATCCGGGCGATGTGGATTTTTTCAGTTTCAGTCTGGATGGGGCCACGCCTCGGGTCAACGATAGCCTCCGGGGAGACGGCGCTTACCATGCCTGCCTGAAGGGCATTCGGCAGGCGGTTTCCAGAGGGTTTCACACCAGCCTGATTTATACGGTCAGCAGCGCCAATCTCCATGAACTTGAAAAAAAGCCCGAGCTTCTGGCGGATCTGGGGATCCGCCGATTTTTTATTCAGGTTGTGGGCATTCGGGGGAAGCTCGCTCAGACTGTGGCATCCGAACCGGACAGAATAAATCAGGTTTCGCCGGACCAGTGGTTGCGCGAGGTGCCGGCGGTAGCGCAAAAAGCTGCGATGATGGGAAT
>PMJA01000067.1 GCA_003158415.1 Methylobacter sp. | reverse complement strand
GTTAGCGATAGCGTAACCCGACACATCAACGCGACTCCATCAAGGCTACTTGCTTATCACTTCTTTAAGACGTTCACCTAATAAGTCTCCGGGCGTTTTTTCCGGAGAGCTCATGTCGTATTGAAAAACGTGTACGTCAAGTGAGTTTAATGGATCTTGCGGAGCAACATGAGCACACACTTTCTTGCCGTTTAATCCGGGATGACAGATATGCAGGTCGCCATCAGGAGTGTTATAACTTTCAATCGTTTCAGATACTTTAACATCGGGCGATTTCATAGTACCTGGGGTTATTCGAAGTTTGCGCTTATCGAATTGTTGCTCATCAGCAGGGCTTTCTGCCTCTTTGGCGAGTTGATGAACGTCGTCAAGAATCTTGGATAGATTTAACTTAGGGCCTGGCGTTTGTACTTTTGCGTCGGCTTCAATCTTGATAGCGGAAGCAGGCTCCTGGTGCACAACAGTCTTAGCCATATCAACAGGGGATCGTTGCGATAACTTAGGGACGGTTTCATGTTTTACCCCAAGCATATCGATGTTGGTCGGCTTAGACTAGATATGCGGCGACATTGCCCCGGCAGTATTGTCTAGTCGAGGCTGAGACTTGAATACCACTGTCATGGCGATAGTTGGGCGCTTTGTCAGGTTCAGCATCTCGTTACGCAATGTGTATTTATCCAGAAACCACCATCCCAACAAGTGTAGGAACACTGAGACTAACAAAATCCACGGCAAGTAGTCTCGACATAATAGAGTGAAATCGAGGACATCAGAAGTCACAGGCCCTTGATTCCGTTTTATTTCACCGAGGCTACTTGCTATAGTTTTTTTGTATCCCAATGCTTCAATCATAGTCTAAGATTGTTTTTTTATCATTCCAGTGTTTGGTATTGTAAACGGCGGGTAACAAAGCCTGTTCCTCCTATCGGACTTTGGCGCTTTGTTGTATCCATGCGCTCAGTTCTGTAAAAAACGCCTTACGCGAGGAAGCGCCATCATTGCTTAATTTGTGATCCGCGTCAGGATAAACTTTAAGGGTAAGGTTGTTTTTACCTTGTTCTTTAAATTGATCGTCCAGAAAACGCGCCGATTCTACGGGTATGACCTTATCTTTTTCACCGATACCAACCAAGATAGGAATATCCAGCTTAAGCAAGTCGGGTAGCGGATCTTTATCCAGTAGATCCGACCACCAGCGATAGGTATTGCTATTCCAGATGTCATAAATGCTGCCAGGGTTGGCGGCAATGTCTGCCAAACCACCATCGATATCAAGCCTGATATCGCCTTTTTGTTTAAATGTGGTCAATGCTTGGCGCAAGGTATAGCCGCCACTACCAATAATAGCAAGATGCGTAACTCTAGGAATCAGAGCGGCCACCCTAGCAGCGGTCAACGCGCCTTCATTAACACCCACCAAAACTACGTTTTTCGGCTTTTTAGAAAGAGCATTCAATCGGGACTTTATAAACTCAGTATAGTCGAGCACCCATTGCCGGGGATTGTTGACCAGTTTAAATTCTTCGCCGCAATCGTATTGACCTAACGAACGATCGGAAACAAAACGTTTATTAAGTGCGTAAACCCGTGAGTTTATCGTTAAGCCACTGAAGTATTCGGGCATCAATAATGTCCAGCTGGCACAACCTGTGCCGCCATAAAAAAACACCACCGTTTCAGTCGAGGGGGCTGCACCAGCGTTGAAAGTATAGTAGACGCTGGTGCCGCCTTCTTTGTATTGGAAGGAGGAGGGGGCTTGTAAATCGCCAGTGTACATGCGAGCAGCCTGCTGCATGGGCGTACACCCTGAAAAAACGAACGCAAAGATCAATAACGGGAATTTAATAATGGGCATGGTAAGGGTCGATCTAGTCAAATTATAGGGGCTAAAGGTGCAAGGGCGGGCAACGCTTGTTATTCATTTTCAGGAATAAATAGCGCCATAGAAAAATGATTTTCATACTGCCCATTAATCTTGACGGCCTTGATATGCAAGCCTTCCTTGACAAACCCAGCACGCTCATAAAGATTTATGGCAACGGGGTTGCGCTCACGAACGGTCAATTCCACTCGGCTAAGTCCGCGCTCCTTTGCGGCCTGTAAGGCTGCGGTTAACAGCTTTTTGCCCACGCCTTTACCTCGGTACTCATGGATAATGCCAAGACTAAGCCCGCCTGCATGTTCGAATACTGGCCTGTCCAGAGAGCTAATATCGCACCAGCCAATTACTTTTTCTCCGACTAGCGCAACAAAGTGAGGCCAGTTTTCTGCTATATTTTGCCGGACGTATTCAACCGTTGTTTCTCGTGACAGGCCTTCAAAGTAAGCCAAGTAGCGTAACTCTCTGGCAACACTGTCAAAAGCCTGGGCGTAGCCGTCAATATGGTGTTCTGTGATTTTCGTTATTTGATAGTTCATGTTGGCTTATTTGAGTGATAAGGCATTAACTGAAAAATATCTTCAACAAGTCCCGCCAATGGTCAGTTGCCATATACGCCGGGGGTTGCAATTGGCGCGATCGTTCGCACCGTAAGGTTAATAATCTGCCCTAATGGCGGCAGTGGAGATGCGCGATTGATCGCTTCCAGATGGTCGGGTTTGATACTGTGCGGCGTCGCCCACATGATCAAAATGGGCATGGGTGTTGATCAAAAACTTCAATCCAGGTGCTGATCTGAGTGACCTGGTTATTGGCGTTTACAATACGGACGTAGCGATACTTGCCGCCTATACTGAACGACACCTCAATGCCGCCGCCAATGCAAAAGACAGTCCGACAACGGTTGTGTGTATCGATTTACGCATGAAACCTCCTTGGGTTTGCGGGGTAATAAAAAGTAGGTGAACGACCTAAGTACACAGCAAAAGGCGCGCCAAATTTTAGATGCTCATTGGAAAAACAACTAAGCGCCTGATGCGGCGGGTAATAAACGGGCTATCGGCGCAACGGGCAAACCGCAACAAAATCCGCCGGTGTTGCTTTACCAGCAGTTTATGTCGGGTTGCTGCTGACCTGCAAACAAATGCCCAAAAAGCCACAGTGCGTAGGGCGCGGCGCGCCCTAGTGTGCCCAGCATGGGCTAAAACGGAGATAACCGGAAGCAGTAACGACAACCGTAGCGAAACGCAAGNNGATACCCGTATTGATTCAAGTAAACTGGTGGGATTCGAGTGAAGGTGTTAATCTTCACAATATTAGGTTGGTAATTATTCTTTTCAGCTGGGATTGGAAAGAGTTTAGGCAACCAGACCTGGATAATTACTTGTCATATGAAGGAGAAATACAATGCTAAATGTAGAGTTGGATGAAGTAAATGGTATTGCAACTTTGATCCC
>PMJA01000004.1:3561-4553 GCA_003158415.1 Methylobacter sp. | reverse complement strand
AATTAATCGGCACCGGCAGAAACTGCGACCATTTGACCTCGCCACCGGCTTGATCTCTCGTCGGCAACGCCGCCGTGTTCCAGCCGCCGCCCAGGGCTTTGACCAGCAGCACCGCAGCAACTAAACGTTGCCCTTGCAGATTGACCGCCGTCACATCATTCGACAGCGCGGCGGCCTGATTGACGATGACATTCAAATAGCTGACCGTACCCGCCTCATATTGGTTGGTCGTTAATTCTACAGCCTTATGCGCCGCCGCCACCGCCCGGTTCTGCACCTGCACTTCCTGTTCCAGTATGCGCAGCGCCGCCAGATTATCTTCAACCTGCTGAAAACTGACCAGCACCGACTGACGATAGCCCGCCACGCTGGCGTCGTAAACATCAATGGCTTGCTGTAGTTGTGCGCTACGGGCGCCGCCGTCGAACAACGGCAGTGTAAGCCCCACCGGACCCAGTGCCCAATAACGCGCCCCGGTGGTCAGCAAATTGCTCAGGATATTGGCTTGTTGTCCATTGGATACCGCCAGGTTAAGGTTAGGGAAGTAGGCGGCTTTGGCGACGCCTATTTGCGCATTGGCGGCAGCCGCTTGACGTTCGGCGGCGGCGACATCAGGCCTGCGCTCCAGCAGTTGCGACGGCAGGCTGACCGGAATCTCCGGTATAAAGGTATTCAGCGACGCCACCTTGATGCTCAGCTCGGCAGGGGCTTTGCCGATCAACACCGCGATAGCATGTTCCAGTTGCGCCCTCAACACGCCGACATTGATGGCCTGGGCGCGGGTCGATTCGAGTTGGGTTTCGGCCTGGACAACGTCGGCCTTGGCGGCAACGCCTGCCGCATAACGGTTTTGAGTGATTTTAAGGTTTTTTTCATAGCTGGCGGCGGTGTCGTTCAGCAGTTGCATCTGTGCGTCCAGCGCCCGTAACTGAAAGTAGCTTTGCGCCAGCGAGGCCTGGGAGGTCAGGCGCAACGCCTGCAAGGTAGCGGCG
>PMJA01000004.1:0-3439 GCA_003158415.1 Methylobacter sp. | reverse complement strand
ATTTCCCACCATTTATCGGGCAGATGGTCATCTAGCGGCTGCGCCTGTTTCCAGCCTTTGATTTCCTTGAAACCATCGGAAACGGCGGATTGCGGGCGCACATAATTGGGGCCTACGGTACAACCGGCAAGCAGTAAGAAACCGGAAACGGTCAATAACCGTAATAAACAGGTAATCATAAATAATTTAACAGGGTTATTGGGTTAGTGGTGCGTATTCATAACGACTTTGAGTCTTTATGACGAAAGGCACGGCGATACCAGGACTGAAAACGATCCATGTACAAATAGATGACGGGCGTGGTGTAGAGTGTGAGCACTTGGCTGAGCAGCAAGCCGCCGACGATGGCTATGCCTAAAGGACGGCGCAATTCCGCCCCGTAACCGGTTCCGAAAGCCAGCGGCAACGCCGCCAGCAAGGCTGCAAATGTGGTCATCATTATCGGTCGAAAACGCATCAGACAGGCAGTAAATATCGCCGTATCGGGACTCATAGCCAATGTACGTTCGGCATGTAAGGCAAAATCTATCATCATGATGGCGTTCTTTTTTACGATGCCGATCAATAAAATAACGCCGATCATGGCGATAATGCTGAATTCGGTATCGCACAGCAACAGCGCTAAAATTGCGCCGACACCGGCGGAGGGCAGGGTGGAAAGTATGGTCAAAGGATGTACATAACTTTCGTATAAAACCCCCAGGACAATATAGATCGAGATCAACGCCGCCAGAATCAACCAGGGTTGGTTTTTCAAAGATTGCTGGAAGGCCTTGGCTGTACCCTGAAAACTGCCGCGCATGGACGCAGGCACGCCTAGTTCGGACATCGTTTCATTGATTACCTGGGTTGCCATAGACAGTGATATGTCGGGCTTGAGATTGAAAGAAATCGTGCCTGTGGGAAACTGGCCTTGATGATTGACGGACAGCGGCGTGTTGACCATGCCGTAACTGGTAAAAGCGGATAGCGGCACTTGTCCGCCTGACGGCAGCTGAAGGCTGGGCGGTACGCTGACGTAGATTTTCTTTAAAGTTTCCGGGCTTTGTGAATACTGGGAAGCCACTTCCATGATGACATGATATTGGTTAAGCGGGTTGTAGATCACGGAAACCTGTCGTTGTCCGAAGGCATTGTTCAGCGTGGCGTCGATTAACGCTTGACTGACGCCCAGTTGCGCAGCCGTTTTGCGATCTATCTGGAGCGCAATTTGTTGTCCTTTGTCCTGCTGGTTGGTATTCACATCCGCCAGTTCAGGGCGCTGGGACAAGGCTTTGACGATACGGGGTATCCAGGTTTTAAGATCGGCGAGATTGTCGGCTTGCAGGGCGTATTCAAACATCGCGGAGGAGCCCCGCGCGCCGATACGTAGATCCTGGGGCGGCTGCAATATCAGCTGAGCGCCAGGTTCATTCGTTAGTTTATTGCGTAACCGCGCCATGAGTTTATCGACACTTAGTTTGCGTTCTTGCAGCGGCTTAAGGGTCGCGAACATGAGGCCGCTGTTGCTGTCGCGTTGTCCGCCGGTAAAGCCGATGACGGTTTCGACCTCGGAATCCTGGCGTAGCGTATCGACAAAGTCGGCCAGTTTCTGGCGCATGGCTAGTGATGAAATACTCTGATCCGCTTGTATCGTACCCGACAATCTGCCCGTATCCTGCACCGGAAAGAAGCCTTTGGGCACGATGTTATAGAGGTAAATATTGAACCCTATCGTGCATAACAGCAGTAACATCACCAGCGGGCCGTGGCGCAAAGCCCAGCGCAGGGAGCGTTCATAACCGGCTACCCAGGCGTTGAGGCAGCGCTCAACAAAATAATAAAACCAGCTATGCGCATGGTTTTTCTCTGGCCTGAGCCACAGGGCGCAAAGCATGGGAGTGGTGGTCAGCGAGATCAGCAACGAAACTATCACCGCCGCCGAGAGCGTGACGGCAAACTCCTGAAACAGACGCCCGACGATGCCGCCCATCAAAAGAATGGGAATGAACACGGCGATCAGGGACAGGCTCATAGTCAGCACCGTAAAGCCCACTTCAGCCGCGCCTTTCAGCGCCGCCTCCCGTGGCGGAAGGCCTAGTTCTATATGGCGTTCGGTGTTTTCCAAAACGACGATGGCGTCATCAACGACAAAGCCGGTAGCGATGGTAAGCGCCATCAGTGACAGGTTATCCAGGCTATAGTGGAATAAATACATGATGCCGAAAGTGCCTATCAGCGATACCGGCACCGTGACGATGGGAATCATGGCGGAACGCAGATTGCGCAGGAATAACAATACCACGCCTATCACCAGGATCACGGCAAGAACAAGACTGAGCTCAACTTCATGCAACGATGCGCGTATGGTCAGTGATCGATCCAGCACCACTGATAGGTCGATGGCGTCGGGAATGGAAGCCCGTAATTGAGGTAATAGTGACCTTATTTTATCGACAGTTTCGATGATGTTGGCGCCGGACTGTTTGTTCAGGATTAATAATACTGAGGTTTTACCGTCTTTGAGTCCCGATGCGCGTATGTCTTCCACCGAGTCGACGATCTGGCCCAGATCGGAAAGACGCACGGCGCTGCCGTTACGGTAGGCGACAATCAGCGGCATATAATCGGCGGCTGTTTTGGCCTGGTCATTGGCGTAGATCAGCCAGTGATGGTTTTTGTCTTCGAGGGCGCCCTTGGGTTTATTGACATTGGTGGTCGCAATGGCCAAGCGTACATCTTCGAAACCGATCCCGTATTTGGACAATGCGTCAGGATTGAGTTCAACCCTGACGGCAGGCAGCGAACTGCCGCCGACGGTCACCTGACCTATCCCTTGAATTTGCGATATTTTTTGCGCCAGTATCGTCGATGCGGCGTCATAAAGCTGACCTCGGGTTAGGATTTCCGATGTCAGCGCCAGAATCATAATCGGTGAATCGGCCGGATTGACCTTGCGATAGCTGGGGCGGCTGGGCATGTTGCTGGGCAGCAGTCTATTAGCGGCGTTGATGGCCGCCTGCACATCTCGCGCCGCGCCGTCGATATCGCGAGAGAGATCGAATTGCAAGGTAATGCTGGTACTGCCGACCGAGCTCGACGAGGTCATTTCGGTGATGCCTGCGATATGCCCCATAGCACGTTCCAGCGGAGTCGCCACCGATGTGCCCATGGTTTCCGGGCTGGCGCCGGGCAGTGTCGCTTGTACCGAAATGGTCGGGAAATCGACTTGGGGCAGTGGCGCGACCGGCAACTGGAAAAAGGCAATTAAACCTGCCAGCGTGACCGCCAGCGTGAGCAGCGTGGTTGCCACCGGACGGTGGATGAAATAAGCCGACAGGCTCACGCCGTGTCCTTGCCGGAATCAAGTCCGGTTTGGACAGGGTGCGGCATTCCGGTTATGCGCTGACTCAGTTTGTCGAAAGCCAGATAAATCACCGGGGTCGTGAACAGGGTCAGC
>PMJA01000290.1 GCA_003158415.1 Methylobacter sp. | reverse complement strand
AAGCCGGAAACGCCACCACGCGCTACGCTTGGGTGGTCTTATTCCGGCCTACGCTTGAGGCAGCCAGACAGGGATGCTGTGCGTACCATTGATTTGGAATGAGCATCACAGATGGGCGGCGTAAAAAATTTACCGCCTTCTTATGACAATCTATTGAGTTTGGCCATTGACTTTATGCACCTGCAACTTAATTATTGATGACCAGTAGCCTGAAGTCACCTAATGTGCGAGGATAACCAAAGCCCAACTTACACCTTGGAATGTATATATGAACCCTAACGATTTTTTTACTTCCGCTTACGGTGTGCGGATACCCTGGATTATTTACGGTACGGCCTGGAAGAAAGACAGCACGGCGGCTCTGGTAGAACAGTCGATCAGTCTAGGTTTTCGTGGCATTGATACTGCCTGCCAACCCAAGCATTACAACGAAGCGGGAGTCGGTGACGGCGTGGCTGCCTGTAAGGAACGCGGGATAGTTCGTTCTGAGCTTTACCTGCAAAGTAAATTCACTCCATTAAGTGGCCAAGATCCAGAGCGAGTACCTTATGACGCCAAAGCCAGCCTTGGTGAACAAGTTGCGCAATCATTCCAGACTTCGCTGAAAAACCTGAAAACCACTTATTTAGATTGCCTGATACTGCACTCACCGTTGGCAAACCAGCAGCAAATGGAGGAAGTGTGGCAGGCAATGGAACAGATTTTTGACAACGGCGGTGTCAAGCAACTGGGGATCAGCAACTGCTATGATCTCCAACAGTTTAAACTTTTGTATCGAAATGCCAAGGTTAAACCGGCTGTTATCCAGAACCGTTTTTATGCTGAAGCCCAGTATGACATAACCATTCGTGATTTTTGTCAGCAACAACGGATAACTTATCAAAGCTTCTGGACGCTAACCGCCAATCCCAAGGTTTTGGCACATGCAATGCTTAAAACTCTGGCCGCGAAATATCAGCGTAGTACAGCCCAAGTATTTTTCCGCTACTTGAACCAAATCAACATTATTCCCTTAACGGGTACCACATCGGAAACTCACATGAGAGAAGATTTGGCAATCATTGATTTTGAACTGACCGCCGATGAGTGTGACGCAGTGGGAAAGTTGCTTTAGGCAGCTGCCATCACGTATGCATGGTTATAGGGGCCAAAGCTGGTAAAGCGATATTTGAAATACCCTCACCCTAACCCTCTCCCAACGGGCATAGGTATCTACACAACTANNACTTGTGTAGATACCTATGCCCAACGGGAGAGGGTACTTTGTGTCGCCTTACCAACTTCGGACTCTATATGTTCCAGTCACTTGCGTTAAGTCGTGTTAAGAAAATTGAGCAATATCTTCGATTAGTTTAAGGCGAACGGAATTTTGGTATACTTAACTTTTCTATCGGACTTCAATCAATGAAAACGCCTGCTCCTGACGGACGCCACGAAATACTGCTCGCCCGCCGCAATAAGAAAATGGCTTGTTCGCCTCACGCATACGTACGAGGCAACACTACCCACTATTACGAATGGTTGCACAGCCAGCATGGATACACCCTACCACATGGGCCTGCCATTTGGATTTGTGGCGATTGCCATATTGGCAACTTGGGGCCGCTAGCCGACAGCGATGGAACTATCACTGTGCAAATACGTGACTTTGATCAGACGGTTATTGGTAATCCTGCGCATGATATCTTACGGCTCGCCCTGTCACTAGCCACCGCCGCACGTAGTTCAAATTTGCCCGGTGTGGTCACCGCGCACATGCTCGAACACATGATGGAGGGTTATCAGCAAGCCCTCGACATCAGTGAAGAGCGCGTTTCCATAAAAAAGCCTGATTTGGTAAAGGTAGTCATTCGCGGTGCGGTCAAGCGCACCTGGAAAAAGCTTGCTAAGGAGCGCATAGCCAATACCCGGCCCCAAATTCCGCTGGGAAAAAATTTCTGGCCCCTGTCAAAAGCCGAGAAAAATGGCATTTTGCAATTGTTTGAAACGCGGGAAATGTTGGAACTGGTTACCACACTGAAATCCCGCGATGATGATGCTAAGATCGAGGTATTAGATGCCGCCTATTGGGTTAAAGGGTGCAGTTCATTGGGCTTGTTACGCTACGCAGTGTTGTTAGGCGTGGAGGGTAGCGGCTATTGCCTTATCGACATTAAAGAAGCCGCACATGCTGCCGCTCCCCGTTATCAGCACGTAAGTATGCCTCGCGATAACGCAAGCCGAGTGGTTGCCGGTGCGCAGCAATTATCGCTAGCCTTGGGCGAGCGCATGATCGCACAACGTTTTCTGGAACATGGCGTATTCATCCGAGAGCTATTGCCGCAGGATCTTAAATTAGAAATAGATCAAATGAGAATAGAAGAGGCAACTCGTATAGCGAGTTATCTAGCCTACGTTGTTGGCTGCGCACATGCCAGACAAATGGATGATGAAACCCGTAAAAACTGGCGCAGTGAACTGAAGCTTAACTGTGGCAAGTCGCTTGCTACACCGGCCTGGCTATGGAAAAGTGTGGTGCAGCTCATGGCCAATCATGAGGCAGGCTATTTGGAACATTGTCGTAAATATGCGTTACGATTGGACAGCAACGGATAAATACGGCCTTGTAAAGCAGTTCAGGGTTAAACGCTAAAGCAAATCCAGGCAAAGATAGCTCCTTAATCGACGCTGATAACGGTGAATAGCGAATACAAAAACACGGTTAAGCTTGGTTTTGTTTGGCTGGGCTGATTTAAGTTCTACATAAAGCCTGGATAAAAGATACCACGCTTGATCTTTCAATGTCTCTTTATTCATATTCTATACTACTAAAAATAAGTTATAACGCTTTATCTTTTGATTACGGCAAAGGTTCGCCCGCCGGGCTTTTGGAGTATTCGCGACTTTTCCGCTAGCTCTTCCTGCTTGCCAAAAGTAAAAGGCCGCCGCCAGCGATTATCGCCGCCACACCGGCCCAGACCGGGACATAAACTGTCTCAGTGTCTTTGACAGACAGCTCCAATGGGCCTAACTTAGCTTCCTGCGTTTCCCGTGTGTAGCTGAAGCTACCATACACCAGCCCCAAAAGGCCCGCTATGATCAGCACGATGGCTACGATCTTGACTGTATTCATTTCATCGCTCCTATAAATGGTGCCCTTGGCAATAAAGCATAACTATATACACAAGAACCAACCCTCTCCAGCAGGAGAGGGAGATTATGGTTCGTAACCCATTGTTTTATTGTGTATAACAATTGTGTGGATACCTATGGCAAGATAGGTTTCCAGGTTGACTGACGTTATAGGAGGAATGCTCCGACCGATACCGTGTTGTCAAGCTCATTACAGGGCACGTCGGCCTTGAATGAGACGTAGTAAAATTACAATGATTGCGATAACCAAAAGAATATGAATGAATCCGCCCAGTGTATATGAGGAGACCAAACCCACTATCCAAAGGATAATTAAAAGGAGTGCTAGAGTTTCAAGCATGTGTGCTTCTCCGTAAGAGGCCGCCAATGGGCGGCGATATGAACCGCAGATAAACATAGGTAGTATTGCCGAAGGTCAAAACGGTGTTTGTCCATAAATCGGTAAGTTTCATGTTTATCTCCTGTGAAAAATGTAATTGAGAGCATCTCGTTGCGGCGGTACGGCCGGTCCGAATCCGGGGCTATACGCCTCAGCCGTGCTCGTTTTAGATGTTGTCAATATCGTCCTTAATATCTTCCTTGAGATCACCAAAGCCCGCCTGAACCTTGCCGACGTGCTTTTGGACATTGCCTTCTACCTCCAAGTCTTCATCGTCCAGTATCACGCCAGCGGCTTCCTTGACTTTACCTTTAGTTTCTTCGATTCGGCCTTTTACTTGATCTTTGTTCATGACTGTCTCCTGATAATTAAATGGTTACAATATGCGCAAAACTGAACACCGTTGGCGCGGCAGCGCATATAGATTAAGGTTTTTCTTCGCAATAGCTTTTTATTGAGCAGCTTTCAAATGGGTTACAGCATCTTCGGCGGATTTTTTCGCTAAGTCGGCATGCTTCATTTTGCCGTGATCAATAGCATCATTCAGACTTGTGAGGCCTGCATCCAGATGTTCATCGGCGATTTTCGCATGGGTTTTCGCGGCTTCTGCATGTTCGACGATAGCCTTGCTGTCGTCGGCTTTGGCTGCGGCTTCCGCGTGCTTGAGTGCTTCCGCCATGTGGCTTTCCCCGGCATAAGCGCCAAACGAGGCGAGGGTCAAAACGATGCCTGTCAATAAGCCGGTGAATTTTATGTTGGTGAGCAGTTTCATGTTCATTTCCTGTAAAAAATTTGAGAGTATCGCGTCGCTACTGAACAGTAAGTAAGGTTTATTCGAACTCACCTGCACAGCTGGGCATTGCTCGTTTTATTTGTTTTTCTTAATATCTTCCTTGAGATTACCAAAGCCCGCCTGAACCTTGCCGACGTTCTTTTGGATATTTCCTTCTACTTCCATGACGTCGTCGTCCAATATCACGCCAGCGGCTTCTTTGACTTTACCTTTGGTTTCTTCGACTCGGCCTTTTACTTGATCTTTGTT
>PMJA01000283.1 GCA_003158415.1 Methylobacter sp. | reverse complement strand
TGTAACATTGGCCGACTACTAGTTCGGTTTTAGTAATATTGCTTTCACGCAAGGCCAGGTATAAAAACGCTTTGATTTGTGTTTCGATTGGCGGGCAAATTGAATACTCGCCATTCAAAACCTTTGTAGGTGTTGGAAATTCCAAATTATCTTCCATTCGCAATGCGAAACTTTCATCTAAGGCATCAACTGCCTCAATCAAAGCCCCCGCTACCGTTTCCCCTTGGGTGATGACTTCGGGCAAGTCCCTACAGGTGACCACATAACCACCACCGTTGTCAGGGGTCAACAACACCGCATAATTAAAATTATTTATTGATTTCATCCTCGTTAATCCCTAATTGGTTAAGCATGGCGTGATACGTGCCTGTTTTAAGCTCGTCTTTTGGATTGCGAACTATCGTAAAAACAGTTCCAAAGTACAAAGTTACATGACTACCTTTGCCGCGTTTTTCATCGACACGGACGGCCTATCCTTTACACTTAATTTAACAACTTTGGTATTAAGCAGCGACAACCGAAACCCATCTACAAAACCTCCAACTGGGCATAAGCCAGCATCAGCCATTTGACACCGACGGGCTTGAAGTTGATCTGCACGCGTTCCTGCGCGCCGTCACCCTCGATTTGCAAGATTACGCCCTCGCCGAATTTGGCATGACTGACGCGCTGCCCCGGTTTATAGCGGCCCTGCGTCTGTAACATGGCCGGTTTGGCCTGTACCGCCGTCATCGGGCGACTGATGGTGGCGCGCATCCTCACTTCCTGCAAAAATTCGGCAGGGATCTCGCGCAAAAACCGTGACGGCCTGGGATAGGTTTCGCGCCCGTATAAACGCCTGGATTCGGCGTAGGTTAAATACAGTTGCTGCATGGCGCGGGTCATGCCGACATAACAGAGCCTACGCTCCTCTTCCAGGCGACCGGCGTCATCGACGGACTGTTGCGACGGAAATAAGCCTTCTTCCAAACCGACCAAAAATACCAGTTTGAACTCCAAACCCTTGGCGGTATGCAGTGTCATGAGCTGTACGCAGTCTTCAAACTCGTCAGCCTGACTGTCGCCCGATTCCAATGCCGCATGCGCCAGAAACATATCCAGCTCGCCCAGATTGTCTTCGTTGTCTTTATCGAAATCAAACAGACGGGCGGCGTTGACCAGCTCTTCCAGGTTTTCTACTTTTTCTTCGCCTTTTTCCATTTTTTCTTTTTGATACAGCGCCATCAGCCCGCTTTTTTCGACCACCAGCTTAACCTTTTCATCCAGGGTCAACTCTTCTGCTTCCTTAGTCAGGTGTTTAATCAGCTCCAAAAAGCCTATCANNGCGCCGATGCCGCGCGTCGGCGTGTTAATCACGCGCTCAAACGAAGCGTCGTCATCACGATTAGCCATCAGCCGCAAATAGGCTAGCGCATTTTTAATTTCCGCCCGATCAAAAAAGCGCAAGCCGCCGTAAACCCGGTACGGCGTGCCCGTGGCCATCAGTTTTTCTTCAAACTGCCGGGACTGGGCGTTGGATCGATAAAGAATGGCGGCATCGCTACGCAACCCGCCTTCATTGACCCAGGCTTTGATACGCTCGACCACAAAATAGGCTTCATCCTGCTCGTTAAAGGCGGCGTACAGGGAAATCAGGTCGCCGTCACCGGCATCTGTCCACAGCTCTTTGCCCATACGCCCGGCATTATTGGCGATGATCTTATTGGCCGCCTTAAGGATGGTGCCGGTGGAGCGGTAATTCTGCTCCAGTTTGATGACTTGATGGTTAGGGTAATGTTTTTGAAAGCTGTAGATATTTTCAATTTTGGCGCCGCGCCAGCCGTAAATGGATTGATCGTCGTCACCGACCACAAACAGATTATCCTTGCCATCCGTCAACAGCCGCAACCAGGCATATTGTATGGTGTTGGTATCCTGAAACTCGTCGACATGTACCTGCTTGAAGCGCTGCTGGTAAAACGCCAGTACGTCGGCGTTGTCGCGCAATAATTCATGCGCCCGCAGCAGTAACTCGGCAAAATCCACCAAACCGGAACGATCGCAAAGTTCCTCGTAGGCCCTATAAACTCTTAACCGTTGCCGCTCATAAACATCCCCGGTCTCGACACAGTGTCTCGCCCGTATGCCTTCGTCTTTCTGGGCATTGATGTACCACTGCATTTCCTTGGGCGGCCACTGCTTATCGTCGAAGTTAAGCGTGCTTAACAAGCGCTTGATAACCCTCAACTGGTCGCCGGAATCCATGACCTGAAAAGTCTCCGGCAGTTTGGCCTGTTTTGCGTGCCGCCTTAACAACCGGTGCGCTATGCCGTGAAAAGTACCTATCCACAGCGTGTGTGCAGGCATTTTGAGTAAGTTTTCAATCCGGCCGCGCATTTCCTTGGCGGCTTTATTGGTAAACGTCACCGCCAGTATGCTGTGCGGCGACAAACCTTCCACCTGAATCTGCCAGGCAATACGATGCACCAATACGCGAGTTTTGCCGCTGCCTGCGCCCGCCAACACCAACATGGCCTGGGAAGGCGCGGTAACGGCCTGACGCTGGGCGTCGTTTAAGGAATCAATTATTGAGGTTACATCCATTATTATTTTATCGCTTGCACATTTTGTGGAGCTGTGTATATTGATTTAAGTTTTGCAATAGCCAAGTGAGTTATTGCTGAGCTATCATAATAACAACGACACAGAAGGAGATTAAGATGAGTTTTGATTATAAACGTATGATTAAGTTTGAACACAATGTAGGCGAGAAAGAAAAAAAATACCGGCTGTACGGCGGCGCGGCATTAATTGCCATTTCAATTTTTACCGCCTCCATTGCGTTATTGCTGGTAGGCATGGTTCTGGTTGCAACCGGATTTTCAGGCTGGTGCCCGGCTTACTCAGGACTTAGCAAAAATACTTGCGGCGCTTGCGGCAGCGCTTCTGAAGAAAACACCCATACCACTGAAGAAAACTAAAGATCCAAGGCGAAAGGCGAAAGACTCAAAAAGCGCCCTGCTTTTGCCTTTTGCCTTTTGCCTAATCTTCTTTACGAAACTCGCCTTCCAATACGTTGGTTTCAGCGGCTTTTTCCTGCTGAAATATACCGCCCGCCTGAATCAGATGATTTTCTATCACATATTGGGCTATTTTCTTACGCAATGGCGGAAATAAACAAGCAAAACCCAGGATGTCGGTAATAAAACCGGGGGTTAATAATAATGCGCCACCCAGCAGGATAATGGGGCCTTCTATCATTTCATAAGCAGGGATCATGCCTTGCGCCAGATTCTCCTGAAACCGCCGAAAAGTGGCAAAGCCCTGCTGCCGTAACAACCACGCGCCCAACGCCGCCGTAAACACCACTAAAAAAATAGTCGGGAAAGCGCCGATTATGCTGCCCACCTCCAGCAGCAAATAAATTTCTGCGAAAGGAATAATCAACACAACCAGAAACAACACTTGAAAAACTTTCATCGACTTAACTCTTATCACGTTAGGAACGGTTAAAATCCGGAGTTTTGCCCGGATTGTTTAACCTGATGCCGACAATATTAAAGGCAATCCGGTTTAATTTCTAGGATAATATCCTTAACTTTCGTTTGCCGTCCGCCAAAATGCCCACTCACCATCCCTACGAACTTCCTGAAATAATTGCCGTCCCTGTTGAAAACGGCCTACCCGAATACCTGCACTGGATTGATTCATGCCATTCTTACACCTGATTTTTCTCTGTTTGCTGCTGTTAGGTCAATCGGCTATCGCCCTGGCTGACGATGAGCCGTTGCCGCCCGAACAGGCGTTTAAAATTTCCGCAACCGCCGTCGCTGCCGACCAGCTTGAAATTTCCTGGGCTATTACCGAAGGTTATTACCTTTACCGCGATAAAATGCAGTTCAAATCCAGAACGGATCAAGTCCAGTCAGTAACACCAGTCTTTCCTGACGGTGAAACCAAACACGATGAAAACTTCGGCAACGTAATTGTTTACCGTAACAGCCTGAAAATCCCAGTGTCGTTAGTGACCAACGGCGCATCGGCTATACAACTGTTGGTACAATACCAGGGCTGCGCCGATAGGGGGATTTGTTATCCGCCGCAGAAAAAAGTCTTCGACATTGCCCTGCCGCTAGCGGCGCCTGCCAGCCATGCCACTCCGGTTGATCAACTGTTAAAACCTAAAGCGGCTGACGACGCCTTATTGCCCGCAGAACAAGCTTTCCTGTTTTTTGCGACCGTTAAAGATGGCGGCACACTGCATGTTTCCTGGGAAATCGCCCCCGGCTATTATCTTTACCGCGATAAAATCCGGCTGGAATTATCCGGCGCGGCTGACAGTCGGTTAGGGGATTACGCCATACCCAGAGGCGCGCCCAAACACGATGAGGCTTTCGGTCAGGTTGAGATATTCCACGATGAACTGGACTTTGATCTGCCGCTTATCCGCACCAACCCTACGGCGCAAACCGTTACGCTATTGTCAAGCTACCAAGGCTGCGCCGATCGCGGCGTGTGCTATCCGCCGATGACACAAAAAATCAACCTGGAGCTTCCGGCAAGCCGGATTATTGACGCAAAACCTGCGCCTGCGCTGTCCGAACAGGATCAGATAGTCCTATCCTTGCAGCAAAACAGTCTGGCGATGACCTTGCTCAGTTTTTTCGGTTTCGGCTTATTGTTATCGCTGACGCCGTGTATTTTTCCGATGATCCCGATTTTATCGGGCATCATCGTAGGTCACGGCAACCGCATTACCACCGCCCGAGCATTTTTACTGTCGCTCAGTTATGTCGTGGCATCCGCTTTCACCTACACGGTGTTCGGCGTACTCGCCGCATTATTCGGCAGCAATTTGCAGACGACTTTTCAGCAACCCTGGATTATCGGCCTGTTCAGCGCCATCTTCGTGTTACTTTCCTTATCCATGTTTGGGTTTTACGAGCTGGAAATACCCAATTCGCTAAAAACCAGACTGCATAACTCCAGCGTCAGGCATCGTGACGGCTCGCTGTGGGGAGCGGCCATCATGGGCGCATTATCGTCGCTGATTGTCGGCCCCTGCGTCGCCGCGCCGCTGGCGGGCGCGCTGATTTATATCGGCCAAACAGGCAATGCCGTGCTGGGCGGCAGCGCCTTGTTCGCCATGGGTTTGGGCATGGGCGTTCCTCTGCTGTTATTGGGCGCGTCTGCCGGAAAACTGTTGCCTAAAGCCGGAACCTGGCTTTATTCNNATTTTGCCGCCCTCCATCACCATTTTGCTCTGGGCGACGCTGCTTATCCTGCCCGCCATTTACCTCAAGGCGATTGATCCCTTGCCTGAAAACAGTTCCGGCTGGCGCAAGTTATGGAAAGGCATAGGCTTAATGATGCTCGCCTACGGCTTGTTATTATTGATCGGTTTTAGCATGGGCAACGACAATCCGTTAAAACCGTTGCAAGGCTTCGGCGTCAATAATGCGCAAGCGGCTGAACAGGGTATCGTTTTTAAAAGAGTCGCCTCTTTATCGGCGCTGGAAGCAGAAATTTTGCAAGCCGACACTAATCACCAGACTGTCATGCTGGATTTTTATGCCGACTGGTGCATATCGTGCAAAGAAATGGAAGCGTACACCTTTACCGATCCCAAAGTGAAGCAGGCCTTGGCAGGTGTCGTGCTGTTGCAGGCCGATATCACCCGTGATTCCGCCGACGACAAAGCCCTGCTGGCGAAATTCAATCTCATCGGACCACCCGCCATTTTATTTTTTGGCGAAGACGGCAAAGAAAGCGCAGCATACCGGGTCATCGGCTACCAGGATGCCAAAACCTTTATCAAAACATTGCAACAGGTCAAATCATGAAAGCTACCGGACTCATCATTATCGCCGCCGCCGTACTGGCCTTAGGCGGCGGCATTATCGCCAGGGAATTGTCATCGCCCATCGAACAAACCGGCGCTGCGGCTTTACCCGACTTTGCCTTGCCCGACGTATCGGGCAAGCTACACAATATTTCAGAGTGGCAAGGAAAAATACGCATCATCAATTTCTGGGCAACTTGGTGCGGCCCCTGCCGCAAGGAAATCCCCGAATTTATCGCCCTGCAAAAGCAATACGCCGATAAAGGCCTGCAATTTATCGGCATTGCGATAGACGACCCCGAGTCGGTAGAAAAATACCTCGCTTCCATCAACATCAATTACCCGATGTTAGTCGGCGACCTTACCGGCATCGCCTTGGCCCATCAACTGGGCAATAATATGGATGCCGTGCCTTTTACCCTGGTTGTTAACCGGCAAGGACAGATCATACACCAGCATCCGGGCGATTTCTCCAAAGAACAAATAATGGCAATTATTACGCCGTTGCTTGATTGAGGTACTTGACCGAGGAGCGATAACATCCCTTACAGGGATGTTATCGCTTATGAACTACCGTTAAAAATAGCAGATAACTTAACAAACAACCGGCATCCTGTTGCTATCTTTTGTTAAAAACAGAATATCTGGACAAAATGCCTAAACACGGTAAAATTACCGCCCTATTGCTATCCACCCTAATGACACACATAAATGGCGACGATTACCGTTTTAAATGGCCCGAATTTAAACTTACTGGGTATCCGCGAACCCGGCCATTACGGAAACAAGACACTAGCCGACATCCGCCAGTCACTGGAAAAAAAAGCCGTAGCGTTAAACCATCAACTCGATTTTCATCAAAACAACGCCGAACATCAAATTGTTGAGCTGATACATCAGGCTTACGAAAACCGCGTTGATTTCATCATTATCAATCCGGCTGCATTTACCCATACCAGCGTTGCCATCCGCGATGCGCTACTAGCAACCAAAATCCCCTTTATAGAGGTTCATTTATCAAACGTCCACGCGCGTGAANNATTGGATATGAACTGGCCTTACAGGCCGCCGACCAGATATTAACCGAGAGACCATAAATCATGGATATTAGAAAAATAAAAAAACTCATCGAAATTATCGAAGAATCCGACATAGCCGAACTGGAAATTAAAGAGGGCGAAGAATCGATACGCATCAGCCGTTATTCGGCGGCGCCTGCGCAAGTCACTTACGCACCAGCCCCGGTTAGCGCCGCGCCTGTGTTAACAGCTTCTGCTGTGCCCGCAGAAGAAAAAATAACCGGACATGTGGTTAAATCGCCGATGGTCGGTACGTTTTACCGCTCGGCATCACCCGGCTCCAAAGTTTTCGTCGAAGTCGGCCAATCGGTCTTGACCGGCGATACCTTATGCATCATTGAAGCGATGAAAATTCTTAACCAGATTGAATCCGATAAAAGCGGCGTTGTGACTCAAATTCTGGTTGATAACGCTGAACCGGTCGAATACGGCCAACCCTTATTCATCATTGAATAATCTGCGGGGAAACCTATGTTCGATAAAATAGTCATCGCCAACCGAGGCGAAATCGCCCTGCGCATTTTACGCGCCTGCCGGGAATTAGGCGTTAAAGTCGTCGCCGTCCATTCCGAGGCGGATCGCGACCTTAAACATGTACGACTGGCCGATGAGTCGGTATGCATAGGCCCTGCGGCCTCGGCTGACAGCTACCTGAATATTCCGGCCATTATCAGCGCCGCCGAAGTGACCGATGCGGAAGCCATCCATCCCGGCTACGGATTTTTGTCCGAAAACGCGGATTTTTCTGAAAAAGTAAAACAAAGCGGCTTTGTGTTTATCGGCCCGAATGCCGAAACCATACGCCTGATGGGCGACAAGATTTCCGCCAAAAACGCCATGTTGGCCGCCGGCATCCCCTGCGTTCCCGGCAATAACGATCCCTTGTCTGACGATGACAAGAAAAATCTGCGTATGGCCCACGAAATCGGTTACCCGGTCATCATCAAGGCGGCGGGCGGCGGTGGCGGCAGAGGCATGCGCACGGTGCATACCGAATCCGCGCTGATCAACGCCATCGCCATGACCAAAGCCGAGGCAGGCAGCGCCTTCGGCAATCCGACCGTGTACATGGAAAAATTCCTGGAAGATCCGCGTCACATCGAGTTTCAGGTGATGGCCGATTCATACGGCCACGCCATCCATTTGGGCGAGCGCGATTGCTCCATGCAGCGCCGCCATCAAAAAGTGGTGGAAGAAGCGCCCGCACCCGGCATCACCGAGCAGCAACGCAAACTCATCGGCGAACGTTGCGCCAAAGCCTGTCTTGATATTGGCTACCTGGGCGCGGGCACGTTTGAATTTTTGTACGAAAAAGGCGAATTCTATTTCATAGAAATGAACACCCGCGTGCAGGT
>PMJA01000113.1 GCA_003158415.1 Methylobacter sp. | reverse complement strand
GGACCGTACCCTTCTAAAGCCGAAGCTGAGAAGAGGTTGAAACAGGTCGAATATTTTAAGCATAAAGGTGGCAAGTGATTCTCTAACGCAAGGTAGTTGGGGTAATTCATAGCCGTAAGTTGGAAGTTGGTAAACCGGTTGCCGATAGGCAGCTTATGAAGGACTTGAGCCGTGTGTCGAGAAATAGACAAGCACGGTTCTTATGGGGCTGGGGGTTAGAAATAAACACTGGCTACCAGACCAACCAAGTCAGCAACCTCAATGCGGCGGCTGCGAAGACTTCGACATGCTATCAAGATCCGTCGGATTTCTGGCAACGAGAGAGGTTACGAATAAGCGTCATTCTGCTGCGAAGTTGCAGAATGACGCTTATTCGTAACCTTTGAATGCGAACTTGCTGTTTAAAGAAGGCGCAGAATCAANNGACTCATCAATTTATAGCGAAGTGCTGGTCGACCCTGTCAGTACGAACCGCTCAAGTCCACTGGGAGTCGCGGGCAGTATCTTACCGCTCCAGTGCAGCTCCTTAGTACTGTTTGGGGCTTCGTGTATAGCGTTCTACAATATGGGGATATATACCAACTCATCCCGTCCGCATCCCGCAGACTCTATCGCGCGCTTATGTTTCTTAAAGGTGGTTTCCCCGAAAAAACCTTCCTCGTAATGATTATGTTCTTGAATTAATGCCAACGGTGTCCGCATTCTGTCTTTTTCATTTCCTGTATTCAAGCGCTTAAAATACTCATATGCCATCAGGTCGGCTACCGGCAATCCCACGTGTTGCTTGGCCTCAGCGGAAGTGCAAGAGCCCAGACGGTGTCGATATTTAAATTGTTGATTGTTTGCTAGTCTTTTAAAAAACTCAGGCGCCTGCTTGTTAAATTGAGACCCAGTATCCATGACAACATCAAAATGCCAATCACCGGGGGAATCACTTTCTTCTTCAATGTGCCTTGCAATCATGGTGATACAAGTCTTGAAACACGCAAACCAAGGATGACCGAGCTTTTCACGACCAGCTTCATTTATAATGAGCCGATATTTATCAGCGCGCATTCCGCAGTTGTCAGCTCCGACGACTGGGTTAAAGGCCTCAGTTCTCCCTTCATGACGTTTTCCGCCAAAGTAAACGAGTAGTGCCTCAGCACATTGACATGCCCATACGCCAGTGGAGATAGCCTGGTTTCATCTTCTTCCCTGATCTCAAATGATTGTTGCCGCAATTGATCCAATGACGCCTGCATGTAAATAGTGTTCCACAATACAAGGGTGTTGGTGATTATCCCCAAAGCTCCAAGCTGATCCTCTTGCCCCTCGCGGTACCGCTTACAAATTTCGCCATGCTGTCCGTGACAAATGATACGAGCCACATTGTGCCTTCCTTCTCCTCGATTCAGTTGGGTCAATATCCGGCGACGGTAATCTTCGTCATCAATGTAGTTAAACAGATACAAAGTTTTGTTGATGCGGCCAGCTTCGATGATGGCTTGCGCCAGGTTTGATGGCCTTTCACTTTTGAGCAATGTACGGATAAGCTCCGATGCTTGAACGGTTCCCAGCTTCAGTGATCCGGCGATTCTCATCATGTCGTCCCAGTGCTGCTCAATTCGATGGGTATTAACATAACCGCGTGCCAATTCAGTCAGTGCCCCATAATCCGAGTCATTCGCCACTCGCCAGAATACTGATTCTCCGGCATCCGCCAGGCGTGGCGAAAACTGGAAACCCAGCAACCAGAACAATCCAAATACTATATCGCTGGCACTAGCAGTATCCGTCATGATTTCAGTGGGATTTAAACCTGTTTGCTGTTCCAGCAGACCTTCCCAAACAAAGATCGAGTCTCTCAGCTTTCCGGGCACAACAATCCCGTGAAACCCAGAGTATTGATCCGATACGAAGTTGTACCAGGTGATACCTCTACTGGAACCAAAATATTTTCGATTTGGCCCTGAATTAATGGTACGGATAGACCCTAACAAACCGCAACCCATCGGCGGAAGCAACTTCGCCGACGCCCCATTTTTTCGCTAACGGCAGAGTTGCTTGGTGGTCAACAAGCCTGGCATAAGCTCGAACAAGCGTTTCCGCACGTATATAATTTTGCTTGACCCAGTTTAAACGATGACGGGTCAATGCTGGCACATGGTGTTTTACCAGAGGCTTTAAGCCGATGTTACAGGCCTCGGCCAGCAGCACCGCACAAATACTGATAGTGAGATCGTCAGCACGGGCATTGGACTCGCTCACGTGGGTAAATTCATCGGCAAATCCAGTGCGCGCGTGTATTTCCAATAACAGCTCCGTGAGGTCCACTTTTGGCAATAATTCGTTGACCAGCCTGTTCAGTCGAGTCAGACTGGGCAACTTTTCCAACTTATCAAAATTTGTTATCGTCAAAGAAGGATGTTTACCCGAAAGGTCGAGTTTAACCGCGGCGTTATCATCAAAATTGGCGGCAACCTGTTTGTAAGTAATATCCAAGTTGGCTTATCAAGCCGGTAATCGCGTCCTGTGGATTGATTGGGTGGCCAAGAGATCGGCAGACCTGTATCCGATTAGCTTGCCATTGTGAGCAATTCGTGGAGAGCGTTCGGTTTCCTACTAATAGGCGTAGACCCAATAGTCGTGTCACCAGCCGCCATTTCGATTACCGGTAAATTTACGAAAAGCCCTGTCGTTCGGGGCGGGGAGGATGTCAAAGCAACGCCAGCCTGACGTTCATGTCAAGGTCAAACCGTCCATACGGGTTGATGTGTTCCCAGATCAGCGGCGTCAAGGCTGCGTAATCACGGGATGTCAGCTTCCCCTGCCAGTTCGGTTGCGCCAATACTTTCTGGATCATCAAGGTGTTAACGTAAACCATGCAGTTTTGAACAAATGTGAGCGCATTC
>PMJA01000417.1 GCA_003158415.1 Methylobacter sp. | reverse complement strand
TTATTTATTGCGAGTTACCTTAGCTTACCGCGTTAATCGAGCACTTCACGGATTATAGGCGTCTTGCAAATAGCTTAAAAAATCAGGGACAGCGGTATCAGCGTCAGCAAGTAACCAATCCCGATCATCATTAGGTCGGAGGAGTGTAGGAAATATACCCGTATTAAGCGCGTCTCGAATTAGCTGTATAGTTCGTTCATCCAAGACAAATGGCGGCGGTGGGCATTGAAATTTTTTCGCTTGACCAACCAGCATAGTGTAGGGAGGATCTAGTGCTCCATTAAGTATAACGTGGTGAGCATAAAGCCAAATTGGAGTACTACGCCCATTAGGAAATCCATTCTTATTAGCACGCCAAGACAAAATCCAGTCCCCTTTTTGCACTACATCATCTTTATGGAAAGTGTTTGCACTTTCAAAATAATCTTCAGGGTTATTCGCTTCTGGCACAACTGCGCAAATCGCCGTTTCATTATATATAACTTCTGCATCCCCGTACCACGCGACATGAATACTATAACTCTTACTTCTATAGTCGCCGATTGATGGGGAGCTGTTATCGCGGTCATTATTATTGAGGTTACGCGAAATGGTTCCGTTTGTAATAGAATTTTGCCATTCTCTAAGCAATATTCGGAGTCTTTCTATCTTGCTTTCCCTGGTTGGGTATTGTTCTGCTGCTCTGGTTTTGTAATCATCAAAAACTGCTTGAAGGTTTCCTAAACTCTCGGAGTCGGAAAGAACTACGCCAGCTTCAAAATTTCCATTATCGGAAAAACCATTGTCGGACAAATTGCTACTCCCCAGCAAAGCGGATTCTGTACCAAGATATATCTTTGCATGAAGATTATCCAAAAAATAAACATGCTCTTCTCCGATATTCAGCATAATTGCTTCTATAGCTATAGGATTTGAGCCAAGAGTGGGGGATAAGACAATTTCTGCAATGTGTTCAGGGTTCACATAGTTTCTCCATCCATTTCCTACGAATGCCACAGCGATTTTCGAGGGTTGAATTTCTACAAGTGCATTTCTGAGTTCTTGTGCGGTGCTGTAAATCGGCATGCGTGTACTCCGTAAATTTAATGAGTATAGTGTTTCCCTACTGTTTTTCTAAGCTTAAAAACTTGAACATCAAGTGTCAGTTTTGAAAACGGTTTTTGCGTTTTTGTAAGAAATGCCGCTCCAGTTTTTGAAAGTAGGCATGGATGCCGTAAAGAAAACCTGCCGCTACCGGCAACGCCAAATACCAATGCTGTTTGGCGACAGCCAATAAGTCTAATATTTCCTCGCCGTAAATNNGCGGCCCAAACCCAGGCGCTGATCAGGTTAATCAAAGCAAACTTTTTTGCCGAATATTTGGTAATGCCTATCGACATGGGAATGACAGTGCGCAAGCCATACATATAGCGCTGCATAAAAATAATGGGCCAACCGTATTTTTTTAACAGCAAATGCGCAATCGCAAATTTACGCCGCTGGGTATGCAGTTTGCGTTGAATANNACAAAAACCGTCATGAAGTACTGCATGTCGCCGGTATGGGACATGATGCCGCCCATGATCAGACCCATTTCCCCTTCTATGATGCTCCACAGGAACAAAATAACGTAACCGTATTCCTTAAGCCAACCGATAAATAGTTCTTCCATAAAATCTTTAATTCCGGTGAGAGTCTGCGTTGATTGCAATCATGTTTATTTACGTACAGGTTAATATTAAATGCAGCCCTATAGTAACATAGGCCTTGTTGGATTGTAGCTGCGTATGTGGATCCGCTCTTTATCATGATATGCCAATCATAAAATGACAACGGCGATTCCCCTCTGGTCTTTAGTTTATGGGCGCTTAATTTTAAGCTTATTTTAGTGTTGTTATCGCTGAAAATAATGCACTATTTTGGTTCGAATTCGTAAGTACAGTGTTATTCTGCCTTGTTTTCTTTTATACTTATCCGCTAAATACATCAAGGAGCTATCATGGAAAAACCATTCATTTTACACATGCTGACCACTGCTAAAAACTTAAGCCCTTTTGACGTCAACATGGCGCTGGATGCGGGCTGGGTTTCGGCATTACCTTATATTAATGTTGAGGCCAGTGAAGTTCAGGGACTGGTGCAGGACGCTATTTTTTCCCGCAGCGCCAAAAATTTAAAGCGTACCGGTATTTTTATAGGCGGACGCGATACCAAACAAGCCATGGATATGCTNNGCTGCGGGCATGGTCGCCGCAGTGGAGCATGAGTTAATCACAAAATTCAACACGACACTGGAAGGAAAAAACGTTCTTGCATTAGGCGGAACCGGACCGGTGGGCCAAGCGGCGGCTGTTATTGCCGCTCAAGCGGGCGCCAATGTAAGGATCATCGGCAGGCAACTGGATAAAGCGCAACATATTGCCGAACTATGCAACAATGAATTTGGTGACGGTAAAATTACCATTTCCGCCGGCGCTGATGCCGATAAAGCCGAATACATGAAAACCACCGACGTGGTGTTCGCAACAGGCGCCGCAGGCATTGAATTATTGAGTGCAGAGCTGATTGCCTCGGCTCCGCACCTGAAAGTGGCGGCCGATGTTAATGCTGTGCCGCCATCCGGTATTGCGGGTGTTGATGCCTTCCATAACGGTACGCCCATTCAGGGGTCGAACAGCGGCGCTGTTGGCATAGGCGCTTTGGCGATCGGCAATATTAAATATCACGCACAGAATCGTTTGTTGAAAAAAATGATCAACAGCGACAAACCTGTTTATCTGCATTTTGAACATGCCTTTGAAGTAGCCAGAGATTATATTAAGGCAAACGCTTCAGGCTAAGCTTTTGCTTACCCGCACTAATTACAACGAGGAACTCTAATGGAGAAACGCAGCATTCTTCACATGCTCGACCCTATGCCGAATAATAGTCCATTTGATATCAACATGGCTATGGATGCAGGGTTTGATGTGCTTATGCCTTATAGCAATGTCAAATTAGACAGTGTCTATAGACTCACCCAAGATGCTATTTTTTCCCGTGGCCCTTCCGGTGTAAAACGCACGGGGATTTTTATCGGCGGCCGCGATTTAGGGTTGGCGATGGATATGCTGGATGCCAGTCAACAAGCGATGGTTCCTCCTTTTGAAGTGTCTGTTTTTGCCGACCCCAGCGGCGCTTTTACGACAGCGGCCGCCTTAGTGGCTTGTGTTGAGAAAGAGCTGAAAGCAAAGCACGGCAAGGAATTGAAAGATTGTACCGCGCTGGTTTTTGGCGGAACCGGCCCTGTCGGTATTGCTACAGGAATTATTGCGTCATTAGCGGGAGCAGATACCGCGTTAGTCGACCATTTATTGCTTGATAACGCAACCGATGTTGCTAAAGCCTACAATCGACGGTTCGGCTGTACGCTTAAAGGCGCATGCGCCGGTTCTGAAGCCGATAAGGCGCGGCTGGTGACTGATATTGATATAATTTTTTGCGCCGCTAAAGCGGGTGTTCAGGTATTGAGTTCAGCGGTTCTGAAAACAGCTCGGCAATTAAAAATAGCCGGTGATGTTAATGCGGTTCCGCCGTTGGGCATAGAAGGTATCAAGCGTAGCGATACGGGCGCACCGTTAATTCACGCCATCAATGCGCAAGGCGCAGTCGGTGTCGGCGCATTAGCGGTGGGCAATGTTAAATATCAGCTTCAACATGAAATGCTGAAATTAATGCTGTCCACGGATAAACCCGTTTATCTGGATTTCAGAGAGGCTTTTAACAAAGCCAGGGAAATTGTTTAATTTAGCAGGATCTATCTTCAAAGGTGTTTTTAAAAATCAAACCTGGAGTACAAACCTAGGTTTGTGCTCCATTTAGTATCTGAAAACTTATGTTTAAGTGCTTGGCATTTAAGTGTAAACCCGCCTAATCCGTGCTCCATTGATTAGTTGCCGTGATAAGTTTAATAAATCCTATACCGCTTCATTACCCGGTTCCAATCAATCAAAAAGAAGGGAAGATAGCAACATGAGCCGACATAACAGGATTTTATTTGCGGGTGATCCCCATGGCAACTTCAATCCGTTGATAGCCGCCGTTCATAAACACCGCCCGGAAGCGGTTATTTTACTCGGCGATTACGATCTGGCCGTGCCGTTAGAAAGCTGTTTACAGGAAATTGTCGACTTAACTGAAATCTGGTGGATAGCAGGAAATCATGATTTTGAATCCATTGATAAATATAATAATCTGTTCAATTCAGCCTTTTCCGATAAAAATTTACACTTGAAAGTGACGGAAATAGCGGGGCTAAGGATTGCCGGATTAGGCGGTATTTTTCTCGGCAGGGTATGGTATCCGCCGCAACAGCCGAAGTGGCCGGGTAAACAGCATTATCTGCAAAATCAGTCTGCTAAAATCAAGCATGCCAACGACCTGCCGTTAAAATACAAATCGGCGATTTGGCATGATGAATTCGAGGCATTAAAGACGCTTAAAGCGGATATTTTGGTGTCGCATGAAGCGCCGGGGTCTCATCGACATGGTTTTAAGGTAATTGGTGAATTAGCTGCAGCGATGGGAGTGAAACATATTTTTCACGGTCATCTTCATGAAAATTATGCCGGTATTATTAAAAATAACATTAAAGTACGCGGTGTCGCGAACGGTGCTGTGACAGACTTGCTTGGCAATATGCTAAGCGAAAAGTAAGTTTAAATAAATATGAACAAAACCCTCTTGCAAATTTCCCTGAATTAGTCATGCCAATAAAGAAATCATTGCTCTAGGAGGCTTTCCGAGAATAGGGACTGT
>PMJA01000051.1 GCA_003158415.1 Methylobacter sp. | reverse complement strand
TGCCGTGCTTAAACCGAAGGGTCAGCGGCGCCGGCATAACGACGGCCTCTGTGGAGGGCGTCACCTGAACGGGAATCACCTCAAGTGGCAGGCGCTTATCCAGATGGGTTGAAACGGATTATATTTGTTTTTTATCCGTTATTAACCGACTATCAACCCATCTTCCATGTGCAAAACCTTGCCCATACGCGCCGCCAACTCATGGTCGTGAGTCACCACCAAAAAACTGACATTCAGTTCCTGATTTAATTCCAACATTAACTGATAAACCTGATCAGCGGTTTTACTGTCGAGATTACCGGTAGGTTCATCCGCCAAGATCAGGCAGGGCTTGTTGATTAATGCCCGCGCCACGGCGGCGCGCTGCCTTTCGCCGCCGGACAGTTCACCCGGTTTATGTTCAATGCGATGGCCCAGACCTACCCGCTGCAATAATGCAGCGGCGCGAACACTCGCCTGTTTGACCGACTCGCCGCCTATCAACAAAGGCATAGCCACATTTTCCAGTACGGTAAACTCGCCTAACAAATGATGGGATTGATAGATAAATCCCAAGGATTTATTCCTTAATTTAGCCAGTTTTCCGGCGCTGACTTGATTAATATTAACCCCGTCCAGCACCACCTCGCCGCTGCTGGCTTTTTCAAGGCCGCCCAACAGATGCAACAAAGTGCTTTTACCGGAACCCGAGGCTCCCATAATAGCGACGCGCTCGCCTTTATTAATGACTAAATCGACGCCTTTCAAGACCTCAACATCCAACCCGCCCTGGTCGTAACGTTTGGTCAAATATCGGCACTGCAAAATGGGGGTGTTATTCATATCTAAGAACTTCCGCCGGGTTTATTCGGGATGCCTGCCAAGCAGGATAAATCGTCGCCAATAAGGATAGAAAAAAAGCCATGCCTGCTATCACATAAACATCCGACCAAACCAACTTGGAGGGCAATTCACTGATGTAATAGACATCAGCCGCCATAAACTGCACCTGCAATAACTTTTCAATGGCCGGGACGATAGTTTCCACATTTAGCGCCAACAATATGCCGCCTAAAGTGCCTAGCGCCGTGCCGACCACCCCGATGATGGAGCCTAATACCATAAAAATACCCATCACGGAGCCTGAAGTCAGTCCCTGGGTTTTTAGGATGGCAATATCGCCGCGCTTATCGGTAACGACCATAACCAATGTGGACACAATATTAAAAGCCGCCACCGCCACTATCAACAACAGGATAATAAACATCACCCGTTTTTCCGTCTGTATAGCCTTAAAGAAATTATTATGTGCCAACGTCCAGTCGCTGACCTGATACTCGCCATAAAGTGCGTTTGCCAATGAGCGCGTAATTTGCGGCGCATTAAACAAATCGTCCAGTTTGATGCGCAAACCCGATACCGAATTATCCATACGAAACAACTTGGCCGCATCGTCTATATTAATCAGCGCCATGTTGCGGTCATATTCGTACATGCCGACCTGAAAAATACCCACCACGGTAAATCGCCGCATTCTGGGGACGATTCCGGCCGGCGTGGAATTGATTTGCGGACTGATGACGGTAATTTTATCGCCCATCATCACTCCCAAATAACTGGCCAGTTCCGCGCCTAAAACAATGCCGTATTGACCGGCAACCAGATCGGTAAGTTGGCCTGCTTTCATTTTATCGGCCACATCCGAAACCCGTGACTCATAATCCGGCTGTATCCCGTTAAGCATCGTCCCGCTAACGCGCCGGTCGGCATTAATCATGACTTGTCCGGTAATAAAGGGCGCTGCGCCTTGCACATGCGGCGTGTCTTTTAATTTCTGATCGAGTTCGCGCCAGTTATCCAACTGACCGTATTTACCCGTAACTGTGGCATGCGCCGTCATACCGAGTATGCGCTCCCGTAATTCGGCTTCAAAACCGTTCATCACCGACAAAACGGTAATCAGCGCCGTTACCCCCAAAGCAATGCCGAGCACCGAAGTTAAGGTGATAAAAGAAATAAACTGGGTGCGACGCTTGGCCCGCGTGTAACGCAAGCCGATATAAAAAACGAGAGGTTTAAACATGAAGTCTATAGCTTAAAGAAAAAAATCAGGATTTTCTGCACTGAGGGCAAAATCCATATAAATAAAGGCCATGATCGGTTAATTCATAACCCAGCTTTTCGGCAACTTCTTTTTGCCGCGCTTCGATAAATTCATCGGTAAACTCATCCACCTTACCACACTTCATACAAAGTATATGGTCATGATGATCGCCCGTAGCCAGTTCAAAGATCGAATTACCACCCTCAAAGTGATGCCGGGTTACCAGTCCTGCCGCTTCAAACTGCGTTAAAACACGGTAAACAGTCGCTAAACCGACGTCTTCATTTTCACTCAGCAGGATTTTATAAACTTTTTCAGCCGTTAAATGGCGTTCATCAACCTGCTTTTCCAAAATTTGCAGAATCTTGATGCGCGGTAAAGTAACCTTCAAACCCACATTCTTTAAATCCTGTGTTTCCAATAGCAATCTCCGGTTATTCCGCTGTGCAGGCAATTAAATACTAAAAACGCCCATTGTAGCCTTTTTAGATAGCAAGAGCATGACAGTTTTATAGGATAATTATTTAACATCCTGTATCATTTAACATTTTAACACTACGCAGCCTCAAATGAGAAAGTCGATTTTTTCTTTAAGTTTATTGACTAGCCTGACACTCGTCTCCTGCTCTACCATACTGAACAATTTACCCGGCGTCTATAAACTGGAAATTCAACAAGGCAACATCATCGAACAGTCCATGATTGACCAACTCCGGCCCGGCATGAACAAGCGGCAGGTGGTTTATATCATGGGTTCGCCTATGCTGGATGATATTTTCCACAAAAATCGCTGGGATTATTTTTATTATGATAAGTCTGGCGGTGAAGACAAGGTGCAAAAACAACTGTCCTTGTATTTTGAAAATGATCAAATTGTCGGCGTTCAGGGAGACTTTAGACCCAGCTCAGTACCGGTCATCAAGCCATCGACTGAAACAACGGTGGATGTACCCAAGCGCGATCTCGATAAAACCTTATGGGAAAAAATCACCGGATTATTCGGGTTCGGCGGTTCCGATGAACCTGACGAGTCATATAACACTAATACAACCAGTACCAGTACGCCATCAAGACCTGGCGGCGGACAGCATTAGAAACGCCGACTATCAACTTAAGGCGAGACAGATAACATCCCTCTAAGGGATGTTATCTGTATGATATATACTTTAAATTGGAAGCCGAAACTTCTTAACTGCGGACATTGAGTCTAAAGATGAGTGGAGAAAGTTGGAAGGCCTGCCGGGAACACGTAAGCCGGTGTTATTGACTATCCGCCTCAAGCAAGGGTTTACGCGCCCGATGACAGCCCAGCATTCCTGAAAATATGGCTTTGGCGGTAATCTCGCAATAGCCCTGCTCTTCAAGC
>PMJA01000154.1 GCA_003158415.1 Methylobacter sp. | reverse complement strand
TTAAGCTTGTCTATCTGTATTTGCTGCCACGCAAGCAATTCCAAAAGCACATCGACTAGCGGCGTGCGGGCTTCGTTACTGATTTTCGGTAATTGCGGCTTGAGAGAATCCATTCAGCTATTTTAACCTGATTCTTAGGTGTTGCCTGCGACTAATGAGAAGTTACCAAACATGTAACGTAGGGTGTGCGCGGCACACCCTACACACAGCACAAATAAATCAATATTCTTTACTTCACATATTTAATAACTGCATATTTTGACATCTGCTTTTCACCCGAATCGTAATTGGCAGAGCGGACATGTAAGTCATAAACATTGGCAGCCGCTCCAGCAGCCGTGTAAAAATCGTCAAGTTGGGATTGAGTATTCACTTTAATAACGGCATCCCCTCCTGCTTCACGCGCCTTTTTCACTATATCGCCAGGATGGGACGACGGCAGCCAAATGGACATCCAATCTGCTTTACGTGTTTCATCAATAAAGCCAAGGATTTTAAATTTACGGGGAGGTTCGCCATCTTCCCAAATTTCCATGCCATCAACGACAACCTTAGCCCCGCCCTTGCCCGCCACTATCCCTGCCCGCATTCCCTCAAATGTCTTATATTCAGTGGTGACACTGGCACACCCTCCAAGCACCGACACTATAGCCAATACCGTAATCTTTGTTATTTTATTCATATCATTCCTTTTGTTGTTTAAATTTATGATTTAATCTATTTAAATTTTATATCCGACATTTATCGAACATAAAAAACCCCCGCCAAGATAAATCCGGGTAGGGGTCAGTTTTGTAGCTCCGATTATGGCGGATTGCTAGCAATCCGCCTTACGGGTTATAAAAATTGCTTGGAAAAATTAGCAATGGCGAGAGCGATAAGAGCGCCCATCATCCATTTAAGCAAATTAAGATCAGCCTTGATGGGTGCAAGTTCGATCTGTAAGTCTTTTTTAGTAACCAATTTATGCGTGTCAAATGTAATCGTTGCCATAATAAGTCCCTGTAAAATTTAAGATGTCTATCGTATAGCAAATAATTATAAAAGCAAAGCTGAATCATTATCCGTCCCAAATCCGACAGGCATAAATAAACAAACCGACCGACCCCGGTTTCCCAAGGGCGGTTTTGTTATACGTTAGGGTTCGAGAATAATCCGTGGATAGTAAGTTAAGCAAAAAGATTTCGTAGGCGCGGGCCGCGCCAGCGATATAACGGCACGATTACGGGCAGTCGGCATCGCTCGCGGGCATGGCCCGCTCCTACGAAGCTTAACTTAATGGCAGTGAGGCTTAAGATGCAATGCAAGTGTTCAGGTAGAATGACAATGCCGTCAATACGGAAAAAATGTTTAGTTTTTACCTCTGCGAAAGCCGCACGCAAAACCTCAATCTGCTTGACCAACAAGCGGTTTTTATGGCGCTCATACCGTGCGGTTCGTACCTCACCGCACGGTATGGATTACAAAAATTGTTTTACAAAATTTGCAATGGCTAACGCTAAGATAGCTCCTAGCATCCACTTTACCAGATTAAGTTCGCCTGTTAATCGAAGTTCAAGTTTATCTAAATCGTTTTTTGTAGCTAACTCCGCCTCGCCACTCGCATCTTTGAAGGCTTCCGCCATTGCTGAGGCTTGCTCACGACTTATACCGGCTTTTTCCAGTTTTTCAACGAATTTCAACGTATCAAACGTAATCGTCGCCATTTCATTTCTCCTAACGTGTCAAAACAAAATCAAAGTATATCACAACAAAAAAAACCGCCCCCGGTTTCCCAGGGGCGGTTTTGTTTAGTTAGGGTTCGCGAATAGCCCGAGGGTTATTCGCGTGGGCACGAACAGCGTGTGCCCACCCTACCGGGCTTGTATGCCCCTGAGCAGGGTTTTCCTTTAAACTTAGTTCAAACTATCCCCAATCACTAAACCTTCGGTACTGACAGGCAGTGCAACTTTTAGCGCATTGGCATAGGCATATCTGGCCGTCTGCATGGCCGCTATTTGCCCCTGGAGTCTAGCTAACTCAAGATCCACAAATTGCAGGCTATTAAGCTGTGCTTTCGCATCATCGGAGAGCGATTCAAGCTCGTAGTCTTGATTATTGATTTTAACAGTGGTCATAACAGTTCTTTAAATTACTCACTACTATCTTTTACAAGAAAAACCCCGCTGCCTTGTGAGCAGCGGGGTCAAGAGTTGCTTAACTAACCCACCCCAGGGGATGGGTTGTTTGGTTTAAGCCGCCAAGGCCAAGTGGATGTCAACACCAACACCGTGCGGTATACCCACCAACGTCACCAACAAGTGTGAGTTATCACTCGTTGGACCCGATGAAGCCACTGGAGCCGCCGTATTTGTAGTTTCCCAGATCTGGACAGTGTCAGTTGAAGAATTATTGGGATCCTGAATTAAAACTTCCACAAAGCCTGGACCACCACTTGCGTAAGTTTTAGTGACCGCAGCACTGGCCTCGTAGTTATTCATGCTGTTGATGCTTACGCCATTTGCCGTAAAGAAGTCGACTTTATTCAGGTCTAGATAGTCTCCAGTAGCTGTAAAGGTAGGTGCTCCACCCAACCATGTATTGAGACTTGCTTCGTCAAAGGTCAATAAGTGCTGATTAGGCGAATCGTTATATGCATGAATGTCAGGGGAATCGGTATTTTGAACCAAAGTTGCAGTGTAACCACCGACGTCGGCAGCATTTGAACCACTACCCGTTACATAGCCATGACCGTTAATCACAACCTTGACATTGAGATCGGACTTGATCGTGTCACTGCCATTGTAGTTGATGAGGTAGTCCGTATCACCCGTTTTACCAGACAAATCCACGGCATTCTGATTTTGGAACGAAACAAAATGCTCTGCAGGTTGTTGTGTCTGTGATAGCCCAATTCCCATTACTGGTTGAACGGGGAAGTCTGCAACGGTGGTGAAAGCGGAGTCAGACCCCAAATCAATAACGTTGGTACCGCCCGTATCAACAATGCTGCTGTTGTTGATAAGCGAACTGTTTATACCAATCAGATTGCTGCTATTATGGGTCGGGTTAGCATACTGGAGTAGGGACTCCGCTACCAAATGGGCATTATCAATGGACGCATTGGCATATTGAATGCTTTGCGGCAAACCCGTAACTGGATCTGTATAGTTACTCGCTACCCCCGTATAGGTCTCACCTGCCGCCAGTTGTTGAATCGTCAAGGCAGCACCTGTATGGCTGAAGCTGATCGTCGGCGCTGCCTGAGCGCCATCCACCAACGAGCTGATGATCAATGAAGCACCGGCAGAAGCTTCCGTTGCGCTCAACAGATGGCTCAGGGTCGGATCGGTATTGATCGCAGTCACAATCGCATTGTTGATGTCAGCGGTGGTGTAGGTAAAGTGCGAAGGATCAAAGTTGATCGACTCTGTGACAGTAACCCCTTCATAGCTGATGGTGACGGTCTCATTAACACCGTGGTAGGTCCAAGGTGCATTGCCAAGCTGATCATTCCCGGTGACATAGGCGAACATCTGATTAACACCCGCATCGTGTTGCACCTGGAATGGATCTGAGCCCGTGCCGTTATAGCCAGCAGAGCCAGCAGTAACGCCAGTCGCTACAGTTTCAGTATCATCTATACCATTCTGTTGAATGGAAGTCTGATTGCGGTTCAGCGATGTTCCGGTCGATCCGTCTGGGTTGGTTCCGAGTGTAATGACACGAACCCCGTCGCTAATCGTGACCCAGAGATGATTCACAGCGTCATAATAGGTACCGGCGCCTGTGCCGCCGCCAGCAGGAGAGTTCAGCCATAATTGTGCAGAGTTAACATCCTGCGCTACCTGGTCGGCAGTCAGCGTGACTTGACCGTTGGTCGCGACGATGATCGACTGATCATGTTCATTTGGCTCACCAACGACGTTAAAGCTGATTTTCTGTACTGCAAAATCGCTACCCACGTTAGCCGTAAAGTCTTGCCATGTCACTACGCCAGCCGCTTGTGAGCCGACATCATTATTAACTATGGCACCATTCGCATCAACTGTAGGAGGAACGCCAGCGTTAGTTACCAACAGCTCAGGTGCCTTATTGAGATTAACCCAATTTTCAGCGGGCGCATTGCTGATCCAAACTGCCTTCGGCGCGGTGTTATCAAGGTAGAAGGTGTCATTGCCCTTACCCGCATTCACTATTGCCGTACCCCAACCGTTGAAGCTGAAAATGTTGTTGCCTTCGTTCAAATTGACATGGATATTGTCCAGATTATTTTGGTTAACAAACCAGTCAGGAAGCGTCACAGCATCGCTATGGCCCTCACCACGGTCGCTCACATTATGATGCCCACCCGTATAGTTATTAAGGTCGCCTTGCCCGAAGGAACGATCTCTTTGGCTTGACACATCGACCGTCAAATTGACATAGTCATTACCCGTACCGCCGTTGATGGTCTCAGCGAAGTTACCCGTCGCCGCCACCAGCTTGTCTATTTGCAGATTCACCGAGTTAAAGGACACAGTATTCAAGTAAGGTGTGACCGTTGGCGTACCGGTTGCGCTGGGCACTGGAATCACTACGCCACTGGTGTCGTTACCCAAGGTGATGCTGAAATTAGTGAGCGTAGAATTAAGCAAATTCTTATGCAGTAAAACTTCTTGAGTAATGGTCTCGCCAATCAGCAAGCTGCCGTTGAATGCGCTGGCATCAACCGTTTGCACGTCCTTCAAACCATTGGTGTCTACCAGCAAGCCGTGGTTTTGCCACTCGTGGAGATTATTGCCTTCTTGCAGGCTGGCGCCAATCGCAAGGTACTGACCAGCAACGGCTATCGCATCGCTGTTGATATTCACCACTTGCAAGGTATTGTTCGTGGAGGACAGGCTATTGATCCAGCTGCCGCGCTGTACATCGACATTGAACTGTTGCACGCCGCCGCTGGTCGCCAAACTGCCGATCTTTACATCGCCACTGGGGCTGCCGAGTGCGCCGTTGTAGGTGGGATCTTGAGGCAATGCGCCCAGGCCTACGTTATCAAGGACGATATTGGAC
>PMJA01000133.1 GCA_003158415.1 Methylobacter sp. | reverse complement strand
TGCGCGATAGGCTCGATTTGGAAATAATGTTCGCCGTCAAAGATTCCTGGCAGCAGAAAATGGCCTAGCCAACGCAATTCCTGATTCGGTAACGCGACGAGTACAGTAGGGCGAAACGTCATGCCTTTGCTGCCCATCGGTTGAACGAATATTTTTAGTCGTTCACCGGTTTTGGCTACCCCATTTATCGAACGAATAAAAGGATTCCACTGGGGATACGCGATGAAGTCAATCAGTATCGACCAGACCCGTTCCGGTGTTGCGGCTATTTCAATTTCGGTTTTGATTTCGTGCATCTTAAGCGCCTTGTTCTTCAGCGCTGCAGTCGCGCCAGCCTTTGCAGTCCTACCGTGGGCGGCGCACCGAAGGTTTTGCGGTATTCATGGCTGAAATGGGCCGAATCCGAAAAACCCGTGGCGTGTGCCGCGATAGTGAAATTGTTGCCTTTTATTATCTCGCGTATAGCCTTTCTTATTCGGTTCCAAGCTCGATAACGGCGGAAAGGAACACCGATCTGTTGCGTGAACAGATGCTGAAACCGCGAGGCGGACAGCCCGACTGTTCCGGCAAGCGTTGCCACCGACGTGAGATCATCGCTGTGTTCGAATAAAAATTCCACCACCTGGGATATGCGAGGATCGATCAGTTCGGCTCCTGACCGTCGTTTGGCAAACCCCATCAGGTCGTCTAATGGTTCTGCAGCCCATTGAGGATTGTAGCGATCTTCGTAAAGCTCGCGCATGAACGAAACTTCCCCAGCAGTGCCAACCAATGCGCCGTTTACCTCGCGCGTATTGCGGATGAGCGGTTTTAGTGCATCGGCCCCGGCGATGTTCGGCTCGATATAAAACACCGCCAGCGGATCGCCACCAATATCCAGTTCATGCAGAACACCGGCAGGAATGACGGCGGTACGGCAGTACAGCCAATCGCCGCCATGCAGTCGCAGGCGAAAACTTCCATAAATTCCGGCAAGAAAAACGGGCGCACCGTGTTGATGGCTCGCATTGTAGTGCAGTGGGCCGGTAAAAAACGTGCGTCCGTCGCTGATGTCCCAGAGGGCGTCGAACTCGACGGCCTCCAGCGTAGCACGTTCATACAAGCGAGGACTATCTGCCATTGTTTATACTTCTATACATTGTCTTGATTGCCCTGTCTTCAACGCAAATGTTGCAATGCAGTCTAGTCTAGTCAAATCGCCGACTATTGGCAACTCCTGGCTAGGTGACGGTGGCAGGGCAATTTGCCGATATTGGCATCCAACAAGGTGGGACAAAAGTCCCCGTATAACGATGAGGGTAATCATGACAAACCAAAAAATTATGAGTATGACAAATATTTTTCTATTGGCGTTTGCCGGACTGTGTCTGACGATAGCGCTTGCCCTAGCCTGGACTTTAGGAATAACGCTGTTTTTTCCCGATGGCGTTTTGGCCGGATTCCTTGTCGAACGAGCCGATATTATCAGGGCTCATGTCGACTATCTGATGATGGCCCAATTTCTGTTCATCTTTTTCTTGCTGTTTCGGCAGTATTCCATCGATCCGCCAGTCTGGGTCGTTGCCGCGTGCTGCTATGGGGCTTTTTTCAACCCTTTGGCATTTCTGGTCAGAGGTCTGACGCCGAAGCACTCTGTTGTTGCGGCGATTCCGGTTGAACCGCATTTTCCGTTTCAGGCAGGGTTGAGTTTTACGCTGACGACGGTCGGGTTTCTGACGGCCGTCATACTGGTCGTCAGGGCGGCTTTGAAATCGAGATCGGTGAGGGATTGAAGTTAGGCTGGTTCCCAACTTGGATTTTGGGAATGAAGCTAAAACTACAAAAAGTAATGTCACAAAAGTGTATCGAAAATATGTACTTTCGCACCCTATTTTTGCAGTTGGCTTGCGAACAATGGCCGGTACGTGCTTGTATCGTTTTACCCAATTTCATTAATCCGCTCGGATTTTGCATGAGCGACCAACACAAGCGTGAATTGGTCGGCTTGGCGGATCGCTTCGATATTGCACTAATCGAAGACGATGTCTACGGCGATTTAGGCTTTGGACTGCAACGGTCTTCAATTGCCAAGACTTGGGATATTAATGGGCGAGTGCTGCATTGTTCATCTTTTTCTAAATCGCTGTCGGGCGGACTGCGCATCGGTTGGATAGTCCCCGGACGCTATTTCGAGAAAGTCGAATATTTAAAATACGTCACCAATCTGGCTACGCCAACTATCGCGCAATTGGTTAGGTTGGGGCGACTAATGGATTAAAGACAGATTTTACTCATGTGCATTGCATAAAACCAAGGTCAAAAGTGATGTTACCTATTATCTTCTAAAACCTCGTTCAGCATCTCGTGGCCTCTGTTGTTCTTCGACGACAGGGGGCACGATAAAACCACGCTTCTCAGTTGAACTTTGGTATAACTCTAATTAGGGGGTGTAAGCCCAAACCGCCGAAAATTCCGGAAGTCTTAAAACTTTAAATCACATAACTCAGACCAGCAACTTTTCTTTTACAGATATTCCAATCCAGCGCTCCGCCGGATGCCTGCATTTTATTCCGCCCGCTGATAATCTATCCTGCTCAATAACCCATAACACCTGCCGACCTTGCACCAACAATCGCTTAGCCATATTGGCACCCCAAGATAGCGGCATACCATACCGTGCTCCGCGCCGATTTTTGGTGAGTGGTTTCAAGCCTAATGATACTGCTAGACCATCATCTGCCGGGTGATAAAATTCGTAATAGCAACCGATCTGAAAAAGCAGCACATCGCTCGAAAACTGTTTTTTTATGAAATTGTATTGCCTGCGGGTACAGGAAAACTGTTTGGGAAGTTCATAACGTAGCTGCAAGGCCAGATACGTCTTATCAATTTTAAAATACTGTTCTAAAAACGGGAACTCCTGCCAAATGGAACAGCGCAAATCAAAGCTATCGGCATGCCGTAAATGCCCAAGATAGGATGCCAGCGTTGACCGGCATTGTGCCAACACGGTTTCATCAAAGCGGTAAACGGTATATTCTGATTGTTGCCTAACCAGCAAACGTATAAAACCAAGTAATTTACTGCGCAGATTATTGACGACCCGCCGCCTGACCAGTCTATAATCGTCACGGACGATATAACCCAAAAAATCCACGCCATTGCTGACCGGACGTAACTTATCGCGGCTATCGTTCAGCGCCAGTAATAAGCTTTCCGCCAAAAACTGTCTTATCTGTTCGCGCCAGACCGCGAGTTGCTCAGGATTAGTATCCAACAGCACAAAATCATCGCAATAGCGCAGATAATATCGACATTTCAGTTGATGTTTGACAAACTGATCCAGGCAATTCAGATAAACATTGGCAAAAAACTGGCTGTTGAGATTGCCTATGGGCAGACCCTTACCGGCTTCACATTGCAGCAGGCTTTTGTGTGGCGGCATGTGCTGTATCAAGCCCGGCTTGCCTTTATAATTATAGTTGGCGGTACAATCATGAAACACCAGTAATTTACATAACCAGAGCACTTCAGGACTGTCAATATGCGGTTTTAATAAAGACCACAACAAGTGCTTATCGATACGCATGAAATAATTGCGCACATCCAGTTGCAGATAGTAGGCCCGCCGCTTGCCGTTCCCAGATGCGCTACGGATAAACTGTGTGAGACGATCTACCGCTTTGTGAATGCCTTTATCTTGTCGACAGGCATAGGAATCATGAATAAATACCGGCTCCCAGTAGCGTTCTAGTTCATGCACCAGCACATGATGGACAACGCGATCCCGAAAGTCGGCAGCAAATATTTCCCGTAGTTTCGGGCGTTCAGTAACAAAACAGACAGACGCGGATGGGCGATAGCTGCGATCTTGCAGCGCCGCCGACAGTTCCAGCAGATTCAGTTCCTGTCTAGCTTCAAAACGCAACGCGTTAAAGGTATTGCGTTTATGTCTGCGGCATAATAGATAATG
>PMJA01000314.1 GCA_003158415.1 Methylobacter sp. | reverse complement strand
TAAACTGTGGGCAAAATATCGAAGTAAAACAGGAGACATTCCATGAAAAAATCATCACTACTAATAATCTTTTTAATAATTTTCTCGCTGAGCATTTGCGGCTGTGGCGGTGAAGATTCATCCAAAATCAAAATAGGCGTCATTGCTGAGTTGACCGGCGATGTTCCGGCCGTGGGCGCATCCTGCAAAAACGCGGCAGAGATGGCCGTTGCCGAAATCAACGATGCCGGCGGCATTCAGCTGGGAGAAAAGAAATATCAGGTAAAGTTAATCATTGAAGACAACGCCGGAAAAGCCGATCAATCGGCTGCCGCCGCGCAAAAGCTGATTACACAGCAAAAAGTTACGGCCATTGTCGGACCCAACGCCAGCCGCTACGCGCTTCCTGCCGCGGAAATTGCCGAAACAAGCAAGACAGTATTGATTACTCCATGGTCCACCGCGCCGAAAGCTACGCTGGATTCCAAAACCAATGCATCCAAAAAATACGTTTTCCGCGCCTGTTTTATCGATCCGTTCCAGGGAGGAGTTCTGGCTAAATTCACGCTGAACGACCTCAAACTGAAGAAAGCGGCAGTTCTTTATGATGTCGCTTCCGAATACAACAAAGGCATCGCCGAGATTTTCAAGGATGTCTATGAGAAAAACGGAGGCCAAATTGTCGCATTTGAAACCTATACCACCAACGACAAGGATTTTTCATCGCAGCTTACCAAAATCAAACAGGCAGCGCCGGATATAATTTTCCTGCCCAATTACTACAGTGAAGTGCCTCTGCAAATTCAGCAGGCAAAGCGCCTCGGCATTACCGCTCCTTTTATCGGCTCGGATTCCTGGGGTTCCGAAGAGCTTGTCAAACTTTGCGGCCAGGACTGCGAAGGCTATTACTTCAGCACACACTACGCCGCTGACTCGGCAAGCGACACGACCAAAAAATTTATCGCGAACTATAAAGCAAAATATGGGACCACACCCGATGACGTGGCCGCTCTTACCTATGATTCTTTCGGACTGCTGTGGCAGGCCATCAAAACCGCCGGCAGTAAAGACCGCCAGGCCGTGCGTGATGCGTTAGCGAAAATTCCAAAATATGAAGGTGTGACTGGAAACATGCAGTTCAAGGAAGGTTCCGGCGATCCGATAAAAAGCGCTGTCATTTTAAAAATAAAGGATGGGAAGTTTACTTGGTTTGCAAACGCCAAACCCTGACGGCTCGCTTAAATGCCCACATACGGCGTTGCACTTCGTCACTCGTCACTGCGACGTACATAACGTACGTCTCATTCCTCGTGTCTCGTGCGCCTTGTCTCTGGGCATTTAAGCGAGCCGTCTTAAAATTGTCATTCCCGCGCAGGCGGGAATCCAGTATTAGCAATTTATTTCCTGGATTCCGGCTCGTTGGCCGGAATGACGGAATAAAGGAAGAACCTCGATCACTCTATGGCTTATATATTCCAACAAGCTCTTAACGCTTTACAACTGGGCAGTATCTACGGGCTGATCGCCCTGGGCTACACAATGGTTTATGGCATCCTGACAATGATTAATTTCGCTCATGGCGATTTGTTCATGGTCGGCGCTTTCTTTTGTTTTCTTCTGGCAGTCTATCTGCATCTATCGTTTGTCCCGACATTGCTTTTATCCATGATGGGCGTGGCATTCTTAGGGGTGATAATAGAGAGGTTGGCCTACAAACCTTTGCGCAATGCCCCGCGTGTCTCCGCTATCATTACGGCGCTGGGCGTCGGCCTCTTTCTGGAAAATTTTACCTTGGCGCTTTCTCCTTACCCCAAACATATTCCCCAACTTCTGGAAAACATTACCTGGTCGGTTGGCTCGCTTTCAATTTCCTCGCTTCAGATTCTGATTATTGTCCTATCGCTGGTTCTGATGCTGATTCTGGATTTTATTGTGCAGCACACTAAAGCAGGCATGGCCATGCGCGCCATTTCCTGGGACAAGACCATTGTTCCCCTGATGGGCGTGTCGGTAAATAAAATCATTTCGCTGACGTTTGCCATCGGCACCGGCCTGGGCGGCGCTGCCGGTGTTATGTATGGGCTCGCCTATCCGGTGATTGATCCTTACATGGGCATCATGGTCGGCTGGAAAGCATTTATCTGCGCCGTGGTCGGCGGTATCGGCAATATCCGCGGCGCGATGATCGGTGGTTTCATTTTGGGCGCGGTGGAAATTCTGGTGGCTGCTTTCTTGCCTTCAACCTACCGCGATTTCGTGGCCTTTACTCTGCTCTTGATTCTTTTAATTGTCCGGCCTTACGGAATCCTGGGCAAGCCTCAGCCGCAAAAGGTGTAGCCATGTCTAAACTATCAGACGCATATTACACACTACTCAAGCGCTGGCACGCGCTCACCGACTACAAATATTTTTGGCCGATATTCATGGCTGCGGGAATCGCGTTTTGCATGGCCGCCTCGACTTTTGAATTTCTGGATTTATATCTGCAACTGATTTTAATTTATGTAGGCATCAATATCATCCTCACCGTCAGCCTCAATTTAATCAACGGCTACATGGGTGAATTCTCCGTCGGGCATGCCGGTTTCATGGCTATCGGCGCTTACGTTGCCTCGCTCCTGACGGTTCATGTTTTTCCGCCCAGCGCTCAAACCATTTTTTTCCCTCTGGCGATACTGGCGGGCGGCCTCGGTGCGGCGCTGGTAGGTTTCTTAGTGGCGATCCCATCTTTTAAAACACGCGGCGATTATCTGGCCATTGTCACGCTGGCCTTCTGCATGATTGTGAAATCCGTTCTGGAAAACATCGACGCCGTCGGAGGTCCGCGCGGACTGTTAGGCATGGAAAAACTCACCACGCTACCGTGGGTATTTTTCTGGACGGCGATATCAGTCTGGGTAATCCGCAACCTGGTTTATTCCAATTTCGGGCGCGGCGTTTTGTCCATTCGCGAAGATGAAATCGCCAGCGACCTGATGAGCGTCAA
>PMJA01000405.1:283-4211 GCA_003158415.1 Methylobacter sp. | reverse complement strand
CCGGATAACCCGCTATGGCTGCCTGAAATTGCCCAGGCGCGTAATCCCCGGCTGGTTAAATCATTAAAACAGGATCTCATTAACAAAGGTGTGAGGTTAATAGAGCATTGTGAGTTGACAGGCGTGACCCTGGCGCAAAACCGGATTACCGGCATTACCACGACAACGGGTGAGTTTGCGGTCAACCAGCTGATTATTTCTGCGGGTGCGTGGACGGGTCAGTTATTTCGGAAACTTTTTCCCGAACTTGTTGGCGATGCGCCGAAAATAGCCCCCGTTAAAGGTCAGATGTTGTTATTTGACGCCCAGCCGGAAACCTTGCGCACGATGGTGCTGGACGGCGATCAATACCTGATTCCCAGGCGCGACGGAAAAATCCTGGCCGGTAGCACGGTGGAGCAGGATGACTTTAATAAAGCTACGACGACGGTCGCGCGGGACAGGCTGACGGAGTTTGCCTTAACCCTATTGCCTGCGCTTAAAACCGCCCCGCTGATTCATCATTGGGCAGGCTTAAGGCCCGGCATCGAGCAGGGTATACCGTATATAGACAAGCATCCCGAGATCTGCAATTTAAGCATTAATGCCGGTCATTTTAGAAACGGGCTGGTGATGGGGCCTGCCTCTGCACAATTGATGGCTGATCTGATTTTAAACCGTCCTACGGCCGTGCCCCCTGAGCCGTATCAATTAGGTAGGACGAGGTAGCGGCAGCGTAACCCGATTATAAAAATTGCCACAGATTCACAGATTAAAAAATTTAATCTGTGAATCTGTGGCAGCTGTGTTTTACAAGTCACCTTGTAATCTTTACTGAATAATTACCCAACGACAGCCCTATGAATCTTTATCCATTATTACGTCCATTGTTATTTTCGCTAGACCCCGAAACCGCCCATGAAGTAACGCTTAAATTATTAAATCTAGCGCATATTTCCGGCTTGGGAAAGCTGCTTTACCCGACCATTGACGACAAGCCCGTGCAGGTCATGGGACTTTGCTTTAAAAATCCGGTCGGCCTTGCCGCAGGTCTGGATAAGAACGGTGATTATATCGCTGCGCTGGCAGCCCTAGGCTTCGGCTTTGTCGAAATCGGCACGGTGACCCCGCGCCCGCAACCGGGCAATCCCAAGCCGCGACTGTTCAGACTGCCTGAGCATAAGGCGATTATCAATCGTATGGGTTTTAATAACCTGGGACTGGATTATCTGCTGAACCGGGTAAAACAAAGCGGCTACGACGGCATTTTAGGCATCAATATAGGTAAGAATTTCGACACGCCCATGGAGCAGGCGGTGGACGATTATTTAACCGGTTTGCGCAAGGCTTATACGTCCGCCAGTTACATTACCATTAATGTTTCGTCGCCCAACACGAAAAACCTGCGCCAGTTGCAGCAGGGTGATGAAATAAAAGCCCTGATGAGCGCCTTAAAAGAAGAGCAGCTTAGGCTTGAACAGGAACACGGTTTTTATGTGCCGTTGGCCCTGAAAATAGCGCCGGATTTGACTGACGATGAAATCGGCCATATTGCCGGATTGCTGCTGGAATTTGAAATAGACGGCGTGATAGCCACCAATACCACTATCGCCAGGGACAAGATTGCTGGACACCCTTTGGCTCAGGAAGCGGGCGGCCTGAGCGGCGCGCCGGTTAAAGACGCGTCCACGCGGGTTGTGCGCGTTTTGGCGGCGCAATTGCAGGGAAAAGTCCCGATTATTGCGGCAGGCGGTATATTAAGCGTCGATGATGCGCAGGAAAAACTGACGGTGGGCGCCAGTTTGGTTCAGGTCTACAGTGGCCTGATTTATCGTGGGCCGCAGTTGATAGCGGATATTGTAAAGTCCTTGTAAACGTTGCGAGTCTTAACCGTTCGCCCTGAGCCTGTCGAAGGGAGAAGGTTAAGCCGTTCATGGTTCGACGGAACTCACCACGAGCGGCTTAACCTCCTACTGTCCTACTTTAAAGTTGGTAGCGGTTTATTTTTACGATGCGCCTTATTCCCCGGCAATCGACATACGCTCTACCAGTATAGAGCCGGTGCGGACATTGCCGCGATAATCGACATCATTGCCCACGGCGATGATGTTTTTAAACATGTCTTTCAGGTTACCGGCGATGGTGATTTCTTCAACCGGGTATTGAATTTCGCCATTTTCCACCCAGAACCCGGCAGCGCCGCGTGAATAATCACCGGTCACCATATTGACGCCCTGCCCCATCAGTTCGGTCACCAACAAGCCGGTACCGAGTTGCTTTAATAGGCCCTGGTAATCCAGATCGCCTGAGTCGATCGTCAAATTCCGCACGCCGCCCGCGTTGCCGGTACTGTGCAGTCCCAATTTACGCGCAGAATAAGTGCTTAATACATAACTGCGCAGAATGCCGTTGCTGACTATATCGCGGGTTTTGGTCGCTACGCCTTCGCCATCGTAAGCGGCGCTGCCTAATGCCCCTATTAAATGGGGTCGTTCGTGGATATGGATAAAATTCGGGAAAACCTGTGTATCCAGTGCATCCAGCAAAAACGACGACTTGCGGTATAAGTTACCGCCGCTGATGGCGCCGATGAACGAACCCAACAAGCCCGATGCGATTTCTGCGCTATACAATACGGGGCATTGCCGGGTGCTTAAGCTGCGCCCCACCAGACGCCGTAGCGCTCGTTCGGCGGCTTTTTTACCGATTTCGGCAGCAGGTTCCAAATCACGGGCGTTCCTGGACACGCTATACCAGTAATCGCGCTGCATGCTGTCGCCGCGTTGCGCCAAAACCGAACAGCTTAAGGAATGACGGGTGGACGTATAGCCATGAAGAAAGCCTAGACTGTTGCCCATCACATGATTGCCCTGATGGGTATTAACGGATGCGCCTTCGGAATTGCTGATTTCGGCATGAAAACCGCGTGCGGCATCTTCGCACTCGATAGCCAGGGCAATCGCGTCATCAACACTGACGCCCCACGGATGATTGAGATCAAGATCGGGAAATTCAGTGGCCAGCAGTTCTTGTTCGGGCAAGCCGGAATAGTCGTCTGCGCTGGTGTAGCGGGCGATGCTACAGGCGGCGCTCACCGTTTCTTTAATGGATTCCGGCGACAAGTCGGTGGTGCTAGCCGAACCTTTGCGCTGTCCGAAATAAACGGTAATGCCTAAGCCCTGGCCGCAATGATGCTCTATAGTTTCCACCTCGCCCAGACGCGCCGACACCGATAAGCCGTTTTCCTGGCTCAATCCGGCTTCGGCGGCGCTGGCACCCTGTTTTTTCGCCTCGTCCAATAACTCTTGAACAGTATTTTTTAAACGGTTGATTTCTTCTTGATTTTGCACGGTGTTCTCTGTGTTTTAGTAGGTCGGGTTAGCGTAGCGTAACCCGACATAAGCTATTTCGATTGTTCCACATAGTTCCCACGCTCTGCGTGGGAATTCGTCCCGCAACGCTCCAGCGTTGCAGGATGACGCTGGAGCGTCCACAGCTGCATTCCCACGCGGAGCGTGGGAACGATGAAAAAAAATTCCAGCAATGCCGTATCGGTATCTTCAAAGTATTTAAAGTTCATAACTGTTAAACACTCGTCCCACCCACCGTCAAGCCGTCTATCTTCAACGTAGGCTGGCCGACGCCGACCGGTACGCTTTGTCCGTCTTTGCCGCAAGTGCCGACGCCGCTGTCCAGCTCCAGATCGGTACCGACCATGGATACTTTAGTCAACACGTCGGGGCCGTTGCCGATCAGGGTTGCGCCTTTAACGGCGCGGGTTATTTTGCCGTTTTCAATCAGATACGCTTCGCTGGCGGAAAACACGAATTTACCGGAGGTAATATCCACCTGTCCACCGGCAAAATTCTTGGCGTAGAGGCCTTTTTTTACCGATTTGATGATTTCTTCGGGATTATGTTGTCCTGCCAGCATGTAGGTATTGGTCATG
>PMJA01000405.1:0-146 GCA_003158415.1 Methylobacter sp. | reverse complement strand
AAAATACCCGGCCAACCCGGCCCCAGCACCACGGTCATGTTACCGGCCGGGGCTTCTCCCGCTTCCAGGTTAACCAGCGCCTGTCTTACCGCTTCTTTGCCGTAAGCCAACGCCCGCTCCTGATCGATAAAATAACTGTAATCGCT
>PMJA01000150.1 GCA_003158415.1 Methylobacter sp. | reverse complement strand
ATGGCTTTTTCCACGAATTTAAAGGAGTTGATGTTTTTAATTTCCGCGCGGGTGCCGAATTCCTGTTGGCCTTTGGGGCGTACAGATACATTGGCATCGCAACGGAACGAACCTTCCTGCATATTGCCGTCGCAAATACCCAGGTAGCGCACCAATTCATGCAATTTGCGCATGTAGGCAACGGCTTCTTTGGCGGAGCGTATATCCGGTTCGGAGACGATTTCCAGCAGCGGCGTACCGGCGCGGTTTAAGTCGATGCCGGTCAAGCCGTGAAAATCCTCATGCAGCGATTTGCCGGCATCTTCTTCCAAATGGGCGCGGGTGACGCCGATGCGTTTAGTAACGCCATCCACGTCTATATCTAAATGCCCGATGCCGACAATAGGATGATCCATCTGGCTGATTTGATAGCCTTTAGGCAGATCGGGATAAAAGTAGTTTTTCCGTGCAAACACCGAATATGGCGCAATATGCGCTTCGATAGCCATGCCGAAAATGACCGCCATGCGCACGGCTTCCTCGTTCAATACCGGCAACACGCCGGGCAAGCCTAAGTCGACGGCGCAAGCCTGAGTATTCGGTTCCGCGCCGTAAGCGGTAGGCGCGCCGGAAAATATTTTCGATTTTGTGGCCAATTGGGTGTGAATTTCCAGGCCGATAACTGTTTCCCATTCCATGACGTGCTCCTTATTCAAAACCGTTGGGGGTCTGTTGATGCCAATCCGTAACTTGTTGATACTGGTGGGCGATGTTCAACAAGCGATCTTCGGCAAAATAACTACCGATCAGCTGTAAGCCGACCGGCATACCCGCGACAAATCCGGCGGGAATGGACATGGCAGGCACACCGGCCAGGTTGATGGCGATGGTGTAAATGTCGGATAAATACATTTCTATCGGATCGTCCATTTTCTCGCCGATGCCGAAAGCGGTGGTCGGCGTGACCGGCCCCATAATCACATCGACTTTTGCCAGCGCGTTTTTGAAATCGTCGCTAATCAAGCGGCGGATTTTTTGCGCCTTAAGGTAATAAGCATCGTAATAACCCGTCGATAAAGCATAAGTGCCCATGAGTATGCGGCGCTTAACTTCCTTGCCGAAACCTTCGCCGCGCGAGCGGGTGTAAAGATCAGTCAAATCTTTAGGGTTTTCGCAGCGATAACCGTAACGCACGCCATCGAAACGCGACAGATTGGCGGAGCATTCGGCAGGGGCAATAACATAATAAGCCGGGATGGCCAGCTTTAAATTAGGCATGGAGATGTCTATAATTTCCGCGCCCAGTTTGCGATATTCGTCGATAGCCGTTGCCAGCACCGCCGCCACATCGCTGTTTAAACCGTCGCTGAAAAACTCCTTGGGCAAGCCTATTTTCAAGCCCGCCAGCGAGTTATTCAGCTCGGCGCTGTAATTCGGTACAGGCAGGTCGACGCTGGTGGAGTCTTTGGCATCGAATCCGGCCATCGTTTGCAACACAATCGCCGCATCTTCGGCGCTGCGGGTCATGGGGCCGCCCTGATCCAGGCTGGAGGCATAAGCGATCATGCCGTAGCGGGATACGCGCCCGTAAGTGGGTTTTAAGCCGGTGATGCCGCACAAGGCCGCAGGCTGGCGTATGGAGCCGCCGGTATCGGTGCCGGTGGCGCAGACCGCCAACCGAGCCGCAACCGCCGCCGCCGAACCGCCGGAGGAACCGCCCGGAACCGTAGTGATATTCCAGGGATTTTTTACCGCGCCGTAATAACTGGTTTCATTGGATGAACCCATCGCAAATTCGTCCATATTGAGCTTGCCCAACATTACCGCACCCGATTGATTCAGTTTTTCCACGACGGTGGCGTTATAAGGCGCAATAAAGTTGTCTAGCATTTTGGAACCGCAGGTGGTTTTAACATCCAGCGTACAAAATATGTCTTTTTGGGCTATCGGTATGCCGGTCAAACAATCAGCCGTGCCGTTAGCCAAGCGCACGTCGGCGGCTAGTGCCTGCTGCAAGGCTAACTCTTCGGTGACGGTAATATAAGCATTGAGATCCTGATGCTGTGAAATACGCTGCAAAAACGTCTGCGTCAGCTCTACGCTGGAAAACGCCCCCGAACGCAGACCCAGAGAGAGTTCTGTTAGTGTTTTAGTGTGCATTATGTTTACTCTATCACTTTCGGAACCAGATAAAGTCCCGCTTCGACTTGCGGCGCTATGGCCTGAAATTTTTCGCGATTATTCGGTTCGGCGACCACATCGGCTCTTAACCGTTGCGACTGATCCATGGGGTGAGCCATAGGCTCGACATCGTCGGTATTCAACTCGCTCATCCGGGTCATCAAATCCAGCATGCCTGACAAATCTTTGGTGTATGAGGTTATATCCTGTTTGTCTATACCCAAACGCGCCAAGTGCGCAATCTTGTTTACTTCATCTGCCGTTAACGACATATTTATCTCCCTAGTTAAAATTCAAAAGGCGAAAGGCGAATAGCCGTTAACCTTGTGCCTTTCGGCTTGTGTGTGCCTTGCACCTTGGATTCGCGTATATTACTACAAATATCTTACTTATATCTTGCTCAAATACCCGCTTGATTGATAAAGTATGGTTATTTTTATTCCTTATAAGGAAACAGTTCAACATGTTCAAAAGAATTCGCGGTCTTTTCTCCAACGATCTCTCGATAGACCTGGGCACCGCTAATACATTGATTTACATTCCGGGGCAAGGAATTGTACTTAATGAACCGTCGGTTGTTGCTATTAAAGAAGATAAAATTCGCGGCTCCAAAACCATAGCGGCTGTCGGCGCGGACGCCAAACAGATGCTGGGGCGCACTCCGGGCAATATCACCGCCATCCGTCCGCTGAAGGATGGCGTCATTGCCGATTTTGCGATCACCGAGCAGATGCTGCGGCGTTTTATCGAAAAAGTTCACAAGAAAAACCGCTGGCTGAGTCCCAGTCCGCGGATTTTAATTTGCGTGCCTTGCGGTTCAACTCAGGTTGAGCGCCGCGCCATTCGTGAGTCGGCATTATCGGCGGGCGCCCGCGAAGTTTATTTGATTGAAGAGCCAATGTCGGCAGCGATAGGCGCAGGTCTCCCGGTGGACGAGGCCTGCGGCTCCATGGTGCTGGACATAGGCGGAGGCACTTCGGAAGTGGCGGTCATTTCAATTAACGGCATTGTCTATGCCAATTCCGTCCGTATCGGTGGCGATCGTTTCGACGAGGCTATTATCAATTATGTGCGCAGAAATTACGGCACCTTAATCGGCGAAGCGACGGCCGAACGGATCAAGCTGGAAATCGGCAGTGCTTACCCCGGCAACGAAGTCAGGGAAATAGAAGTTAAAGGCCGCAATCTGGCGGAAGGCGTGCCGCGCAGTTTTTCCCTGAACAGCAATGAAATCCTGGAAGCTTTGCAGGAACCGCTATCCGGCATAGTAGGCGCCGTAAAAGTGGCGCTGGAACAAACGCCGCCGGAACTCGGCTCGGATGTCGCCAATCGCGGCATTTATTTAACCGGCGGCGGCGCTTTATTGAAAGATATAGACCGATTGATCGCCGAAGAAACCGGCCTGCCGGTACACATAGCCGACGATCCGCTCACTTGCGTCGCCAGAGGCGGCGGCATGGTGCTGGAAATGCTGGATAAAAAAGGCATCTCAACCTTTTCATTAGAGTAAACCATCTTCGTTAAATCGCTTATTCCGGTTACTTAGGTGATTTTTAATAATGAATCTACCAGAAGGATTGTCCACGAAAGACACGAAAAGCACGAAAGAAATAGCCAACACATTCTTTCGACTACTTTTTTCGTGTCTTTCGTGGACTGTGTTTTTCTACGGATCAGATCCTTGAGCGGATGTTATTTTTCGGAAATGACCTCAAGATACGGCAATACAAGGTTAAGTCTTTCGTGGTGATTTCTTCGGCTTTCGCTGTCTCCGCACTTTTAACTGATACGAGGCACCCGCTATAAAACTTTTATTTGCCACCGGCCCATCCATCAATACCCGCTTGCTGGTCGCCGTCATTGTCTCGACTGCGCTGCTTGCAACCGAATACAAAAGCCCGCCGCGCCTGGATTCATTGCGTGCAACCTTATCATTTTTTGTCGACCCGTTAAAATATCTGGTTGATTTACCCACCGTTCTGGTTGAACAGACTGCCGATTCGATAAGCTCATATCGAACCTTAAAAAAGGAAAACGAAAGGCTGCGCGAAGAACAACTCGAACACCAGGCGAGGCTGCTTAAATTCGCCGCACTGGAAAATGAAAACATCCGTTTGCATGCGTTATTGGAAAATTCGTATAAGCTCGGAGAGCAGGTGCTGGTCGCCGAATTGTTATCCGTCAATATGGCGCCTTATGAACATATCGTGGTTGTCAACAAAGGTACGCGTTTTGGCGTACACCCGCAACAGCCGGTATTGGATGCCAACGGCGTAGTCGGGCAGGTTTTTCGGGCGTTGCCGTTCACCTCGGAGATTATGCTGATCACCGACCCGAACCATGCCATTCCCGTGCAGGTCAATCGTAACGGCTTATTAACCATCGCCGTCGGTAGCGGCCAGCCGAACCGGTTGGTGCTGCCGTTTTTACCTGGCAATGCCGATATACGGCCCGGAGACTTGCTGATCACGTCAGGCTTGGGCGGCACTTTTCCGCAAGGTTATCCGGTGGCTGTCGTTGATGAATTTACCTCGCAACCCAACAAGGCTTTCGCTACCATTACTGCCACCCCAAAAGCCTTGCTGGATCGTAACCGGGAGTTGATGATAGTCTGGAGCGACTCAACGCCGGTGCCGCTTATTGCCAAGCCGACAACAAACAACGAAGAGACCAATACGCATGCAGACAAATAACGCCGCCGGATTTTTTCGGATTGTATTAACCATGGTGCTGGCGATGTGCTTGAGAATCCTGCCCTGGACGGGAGACATGGCGGCGCTTAATCCGGATTGGGTGCTGCTGGTTTTGATTTACTGGTCGCTGGCCGTGCCGGAACGGGTCGGTATTTTTCATGCCTGGACTTTCGGCTTGCTCACCGATGTGTTGACCGGCAGGTTACTTGGCCAATACGCGCTGGCATACTCGCTGATTATTTACCTGTGCCTTAAGCTGCACAAACAATTGCGTCAATTTCCGTTATTACAACAGGGCCTGTTTATCTTTTTCTGCCTGTTGTTGTCGCAACTATTGCTCTTTTTTATCAAAAACCTGCAACACCCCGCACAACTGCACGCGGCTTTCTGGCTGCCTGTTTTTACCGGTACACTGGTCTGGCCGCTGGTTTATGGCGCATTGCGCTATGTGCGTTTGTCGCGACGCATGAGATAGCTCGCGCGGATTATGTATGTCATTAAAGATCATTCCGTAGAAAGCCGCCTGTTTCGCAACCGTATAGTCGCCGCTTTTATTGCTATTATGCTGTTAACGTCGGGGCTGATTGTCCGGCTTATTTACCTGCAAATCGTCGGTCACGAACATTATTCGTCGCTGGCCAAAGACAATAGCATCAAAATCGTGCCCCTGGTTCCTAACCGGGGTATGATCTATGATAGGCACGGCAAAGTGTTGGCCGAAAATAGGCCGTCTTATAGTCTGGAACTCATCCCGGAACAAATCATCGACATGGATGACACTTTATCACGCTTGCAAAAACTGCTGGCGATACCTGATGAAAAAATCGAGCAATACCAAAAACTGCGCAAACGCCAAAAACGCTTTGTCAGCACGCCGCTGTTATTAAGCATGAATGATGAAGAACTGGCTAAGTTTGCCGTAGTTCGGCCTTATTTCACCGGCGTCGATATCCATACGCGTCTGGTTAGGCATTACCCCTACGCTGATTTGGCCGCGCATGTCATCGGCTACGTCAGCCGTATTAACGAGGCCGAACTCAAGGAATTGCCGCTGGCCGAATATCGGGGGTCGACGCATATCGGCAAATTGGGCGTAGAGAGTTCTTATGAAACCGAACTGCACGGCAAAACCGGTTATGCGGAAATAGAAACCAATGTCCAGGCCCGGCTGCTTAATACCTTGAACGAAGTCAGTCCTGATCCCGGCGCCAACCTTTATTTGACGCTGGACATTGATTTACAAAAAATGGCTTACGATGCGTTGGGAACGTTCAATGGCGCGGTAGTCGCCATTGATGTCAAAACCGGCGGTGTCTTGGTTTTCGTCAGCCGTCCGGGTTTTGATCCCAATCCTTTTGTGGTCGGCATAGCTAATGACGCCTACCAAGCGTTGCAAGCGTCTGAAAACCAACCACTCTATAATCGGGCGTTGCGTGGTTTATATCCGCCCGGTTCTACCATCAAGCCGTTTATCGCGCTGGCAGGTCTCGAATATGAGGCTGTCAATCCTCAGCAAAGACTCAACTGCCCTGGTTTCTATCAATTGCCCGGCGTGAGTCACCAATATCGCGATTGGAAAAAAGGCGGTCATGGTTCGGTGGATTTAAGCCGGGCCATTACCGAATCTTGCGACGTTTACTTTTATCGTCTGGCATCCATGCTGGGCATCGACCACATGCACAGTTTTTTACAGAAATTCGGCTTCGGTGAAAAATCCGGCATTGATTTATCCGGCGAAAAGCCTGGTTTACTGCCCTCAAAAGAGTGGAAACGCCATCAACACAATCAGTCCTGGTACCCCGGAGAAACGCTGATTACCGGAATAGGCCAGGGATATCTTCAGGTCTCGCCGATACAACTTGCCAAGGCAACCGCCACACTGGCCAATAAAGGCAAAGTTGTCACGCCTTTTCTGGTAAAAAACACCGTCAGCACTGATGAGTCAGAGCCAGTCATAGCGCCTCCTCCAGACGATATCGCAATTAAACCCGAAAACATCAACACCATTCTTTCGGCCATGATTAATGTTATTCATGACCCTCACGGCACAGCCAAGGGCATCAGCAAAAATATTAACTATCAAATA
>PMJA01000308.1 GCA_003158415.1 Methylobacter sp. | reverse complement strand
GACTCTATTGCTTCACGTTTGGACATGCCTTCCTTTTGTTTGATATTGGCAAATTCGACAATCAGGATACCATGTTTGCTGATTAATCCCATCAGGGTGACCAAGCCAACTTCGGTATAAATATTCAGGGTCGCGCCGCCAATACCTAACGCAATAAAAATAAGCGCACCTGCAATCGACATGGGTACCGATACCAGAATAATCAGCGGATCACGGAAGCTTTCAAATTGCGCGGACAGAGCTAGAAAAATAATGATCAAGGCAAACGCAAAAGTAAAAATAAAACCGCTGGACTCATTAACCATCTGCCGTGACTGCCCTGCATAGTCTATCGAGTAGCCAGGCGGTAATACTTTTGCGGCGATTTCTTTTAACGAATCAATTGAGTCTCCCAGCGTAACACCCGGAAAGGGCACACCGGAAACGATCGCAGCGTTTAATTGCTGAAAGTGGTTTAATGATTGTGGTACTGTTTTTGTGCTGATGGTGGCGATGGTTGACAGTGGAACAGTCGATCCGTCAGCCGCACGAATATAGTAGTTAAGTAACTGATCAGCATTAAGTCTGGATGTTTGCTGTACTTGCGGAATGACTTTGTAGGATCTTCCGGTCATACTGAAATAGTTGACATAACCACCGCCCAGAATGGATGCCAGAGACGAGCCTACATCCTGCATAGTGAGACCCAGAAGAGCCGTTTTGTTACGGTCAATTTCCACTTGTGACTGCGGTTTATCGACTTTCAGATCAGTGTCGAGGAATATAAACCTACCGCTTTTTTGCGCTTCCTGCATAAATTGCTGCGTCACGGTGTTNNAACCCCGGCGATTTCATTCATTTCTTTCTGAATGATGGGTTGCAGTTGAGTCGCTGTCTGTGTTCGCTCATCCCAGGGTTTAAGAACGGTACCTCCAATGGATTGCCCGGGCACATTTATCTGAAATACGTGATCGGTTTCTGAGTGTTGCACAAATTTTTTATAAACCTGGTCAGCATATACCAGNNTAAATACTGCCGAGTATGATGACAGCAAATGCAGAGGTCACGGGTAAATAGTTAAGTGACCCGTGTAATGTTCGTGAATAGACACGCTGTAAGGCAAAGACCCGGCGGTCAATAAAATCGACGATGCGTTCTTCCCAGCCGTTGCGGTTATGGGTCTGTGATTTAAGCAAGCGGGAACACATCATCGGCGACAACGTCAACGCCACAATGGCGGAAACGGTTACCGCAGCGACCACAGTAAAAGCAAACTCCGAGAACAAGGCGCCCGTCAGTCCGCCTTGAAAGCCGACGGGGACATAGACGGCGACCAGCACTATCGTCATGGCGATAATGGGGCCGGTAAGTTCCCTTGCCGCCAGTAGTGAGGCAGGAATCGGTTGCATACCGTCTTCAATATGTCGGTTGACGTTTTCGACGACAATGATGGCATCATCAACTACCAGACCAATGGCGAGTACCAAAGCCAGCAGCGTCAGCAGATTAATGGAGAAACCTAGCATCAACATGATAGTAAAGGTACCGATCAGCGAAAGCGGTATCGCTATAACGGGTATAAGCACTGAACGTGGCGAACCCAAAAATGCGAATACGACCAGCGTAACAATCAATAAAGCTTCGATAAGTGTATGGATCACCTCATCGATAGAGCTATCAACAAATTTTGTTGAGTCGTAGACGATTTTACTGCTGATTCCTTCCGGCAGTTGGGCCTGGATTTCAGGAAAAACTTTACGCACCCTTTCGATTACTTCAAGCAGATTGGCACTTGACGCGACCTGAAGCCCAATATATACCGCCTTGTTACCATCGAAAGAGACGCTGTCCTCGTAGTCATCTGCACCCAAAGAGACATTGGCGACATCTTTTAACCGAATTATCGCGCCGCCCTGTTGCTTGATGATTAACTGCTCGAATTCTGCGACTGAATGCAGACTGGTCGACGCGGTCAGGTTGACTTGCACCATTTGACCTTTGGTTGTACCCAGTCCCGCGATAAAGTTGTTCTTGGTTAACGCTGCGCTAACATCGGATGCAGTGAGTCCGTAAGCCGCCAGTTTATCGGGATCTAGCCAGGCGCGCAGGGAAAAGTTTTTACCACCCAGTAACTCCGCAGTCTGGATACCTTCTACTGCCTGTAATCTGGGCTGTATCGAGCGTATCAAATAATCCGTAATGTTGTTGGCGGGCAAGTCTTCGCTGGAAAAGCCGATATACATGGCATCAATCGTTTCACCGATTTTTACACTCAGAACCGGCGTTTGTGATTCTGGCGGTAATTGATTGAGTACGGCATTTACCTTGGCATTGATTTCCGTTAAGGCTTTGTTGGGATCAAAATTGAGCCGCAGATTGGCGGTTATTGTGCTGACACTGTTCTGGCTGCTCGATGTAATATAGTCGATGCCGTTTGCCTGAGCAATGTTGTTTTCCAGCGGAGTCGTGATAAAGCCCGCGATAATATCCGGATCAGCGCCATAGTAAGCGGTGGTGACGGTAACTATGGCATTTTCGGTACGCGGATATTGCAAAATGGGTAATTCAGTTAGCGCACGCAAACCCAATACTAACAGCATCATGCTGACTACCGTAGCCAGGATGGGCCGGCGGATAAAAATATCGGTAAAATTCATGATGGATTATTGGTCTTTGGGTTGCGGAGTAGCGTCGTTGCTGGGTTGAATCGAATTGTCGACGTTAACAGGTGAGCCATTGCGTAGTTTAATCTGCCCGGTAGTCACTATCGTTTCACCTTCCTTAACACCGCTAAGGATGGCGATTTGGTCACCGCGTGCATCACCTGTGGTAACAAAGCTTTGTTTAGCAATCAGATTGGGCTTGCCTTTTTCATCCTGACCACTGGTGTCCACCCGATAAACGGTAGAGCCGAAGGCGTTAAAGGTAATAGTCGTGCGCGGCAGCGTGATATATCGTTGCGCCTGTCCGGTTGCAATATTGACGGTGGCATACATGCCGGGCAGTAGTTTGTGATCGGGATTATTCAGCGAGGCTCTTACCTGCACATTGCGGGTATTGATATCGACCTTGGGATTAATAACCGTAATGTCACCAGTAAATGCTTGCCCTGCATAAACGTCCGTGTTGAGGGTTACTTTTTGACCGATTGCTAGTGATTTTAATGCTTGCTGTGGCAGAAAAAAGTCCACAAACAGTGTGTCGAGAGCTTGCAGGGTGCTTATTGCGGTACCGACCGCAAGATATTGACCAACATCGACAAGTCGAATACCCAGTCGACCTGTAAAGGGTGCACGAATAAGTTTTTTATCGACCAGTGCCTGCTGTTGGGCAATATTGGCAATAGCTATATCCAGGTTTGCCTTGTCTATATCCAGCGTTTGCTTGCTGATGGCATTGACACTAAATTGTGCCTGGTCACGATTATAGGTGATACGGGCCAGTTGCGCGGTAGCTTTTAGCGATTCCAGTTTGGCAATATCGTCGTTGGCACGGAGCTGTAACAAAGGTGTACCGAGCTTTACATTATCGCCTTGTTTAAAGTAGATTTTTTCTACAATACCCGCTACCTCGGCGCTCATATTACCCCCTTGAACGGCTTGCAAGCTGCCTACCGCCTCCAGTTTTGGTAACCATTCCAGATAGTTGGCTGTTATGGTGGAAACGGTTTGCACCGGTATGCCCTGAGACGACATAAACTTCTTGATCATGCGCCCTTTGAAGGTAATGAAACCAAAAATGCCGCCGAGTATTATGCCGACTACGATTAGCATGATGATCATGCGTTTAATCATTTTTTTTCCTGCCTGAGTTTTGTTCAAACATAAATTATCGCCATGTTTTAAAGCTGTTTAAAAAATAAAGGTTCAAGGTTCAAGGTTCAAGGCAAAAAAAGCATTCATACTTTTTTTGTTTCTGATCTTGGTTCGCCAATAAGGTGGTGTATAAATTCTTACGATTCCACCAACCGCCGCCCAATGCCTGAAACAAGGCGGCCGTGTCGGCATAACGTCTGGTTAGCGCAGCTATCTGGGTAACACGTGCCTGGTGGTAATTACGCTCCGAAATAAGTAGAGGCAAATAACTGACAGCGCCGATTTTGTATTGCATTTGGGACAGCTCCAGACTATCAAACGCTGCCTTTACGGCCTCATCCTGTGCTTTTAATCCAGCGGCGTCGAATTCCAGTGCGCTCAAAGTATCGGCGACGTTTTGGAAGGCCTGTAATACCGTGCTCCGGTATTGAGCCGCCGCCTGTTCGTAAGCTGCTATAGCCGCACGTCGTTGGTGGATTAGGCCGCCGCCATGAAAGACGGGCTGCAACAGGTTACCGCCAACACTCCAGATGGCGCTGCCGGGAACAAACAAATCGCCTATCCGGGTGGCGATGCTGCCTACATTGGCATTGATGGTAAAATCAGGCAGCATATTGGCGGTAGCGACGCCGATTTGCGCACTAGCGGCATGTAACAGGGATTCCTGCGCACGAACATCGGGGCGTTGTTGCACCAGTTTGGAGGGTAAGCTGAGAGGCAATTCCTCNNNNGTTTGTGTCTGTTCCAGCGTGGTTTGCTGTAACAAAACATCGACTTTTGACGCCCCCCCAAACTCGAACTGTTGTTTTATCAGTTCAAGACCTTTGGCTTGAGCTATGATAATTTCCTGAGTTGCATTAATCTGGGCTCTTAAAGAGGCTTCTTGTATGGCGGCGGTGACGACGTTTGACGCCAAGGTCAGGAAAGCGCCCTCAAGTTGGAAGCGCTGATATTCTGCTTGAGCCTCGGAGCCCTCAATCTGCCGTCGAATGGCGCCGAAAGCATCCAGGGTGTAGGCAACCTGAACCGATGCTGTTGAGAGGTTGTATGCAGGAATCTGAGCACTAGGGTTGCCAAACTGTGCGCCGGAATATTTTTGACGTTTTTGTGAGAATGTGGCGTCCAGGGCAGGAAATAAGGAGCTCTGCTGTACAGAAGCATTTTCCTGAGCTTCAGTCAATGCAGATAAAGCGGCCTGTAAATCAGGATTACGCTTCATTGCTTGTTCAATTAACTTGGTTAAGGGTGGGGAACGAAATAACGTCCACCATTGCCCCTGAATATCTTTTCCCAAGGCTAAAGTTTGCGCAGCACCTGACTCTGATGAGGTTGTGGTAATAGGGTTTGACTGTTTATCTGTCGTGTAGCTTTTTGTGTCCGGGCTTGGGGGGCTGGTGAAGTCAGGTCCAAGCATACAACCGGAAGTTAACAGCGTTATTAACGCACTGGCAATGGTTGTTGTCCGGAAGTTGAATTTATCAATGAATAAAGTTAATGGTAAGAGACTGGCTATTTTTTTCATGCAGTCTTTACCTTTAAGCTGTTTATTACTAAGTTAGTAATATGTGCCGCAATAACTTCCGGCCTTTCGTGTTCAGATTTCCAGCCGGGAAAGTTTTTGAGTAAGGGCTGACACTCAATATAATACTTGGCCAAACCTATTACAGAAGTTGCAACTAAATGAGCATCTTGCTCAGGCGCCAATTCAGTCACCAGTTGCAGTAAAAAACAAAACTGGCGATTGAAGACACCTTGTGCCAGTAACTGCATTCTTTCGGGATCGGCTTCCTGAATTTCACGTTGCATCAGGCGATGGAAATCCCGGTCTTGAAGCATCACATCAATCAATGAGCGAATAAACCCGCCCAATTTTTCTTCTGCCGAACAGCCGGATTCCCATACCTGGGCAAAAACCTGCTCTTTGTCTGAAAAAGCAAAGCGAACCGCTTCGAGATATAGCGCGTTTTTATCGGGAAAATGATGATAAATTGCCGCAACGCTCAAATCAACTGCCTGAGCCAACTGTCTCATGGATAAACCCGAATAGCCTTTTTGCGCGAACAAAACTATCGCTGTACCTAATATTTTTTCTTTTGAGCTCAAAAGTATGTACCTAACAAACGTTCAGTAGGTGTATATTATCCGAGAAACTTGTCCCATTGCAATTATTTTTAAATCATTGTGTCTTTATGCATTGCTTTCATGCAGACTTTAAGTGCAACCTGGTCGTTGACCAACAGGTGCATTTTACTGGCGAGACTC
>PMJA01000166.1 GCA_003158415.1 Methylobacter sp. | reverse complement strand
GTTGGGTGGCGAACGAGTGACCAGGACGGCTGGGGCTTGCGTAGCAATCTAATTTGTCGCGGTATTTTTGAGTATTTCCACGCTGGGAGCAAGGGAAATATTTACTCAAAAATAGCGACTCGCTGCATGATCCCTTCGGCTATGCTCAGGATAAGCTTCGTGCCTTCGTGGTGATTAATATTGTTTGATCAATTACTTATGCAGATAAGCTGCGTAATGCCCGCGTCACGGCGCGTATATCGGGCATGACCCAGGTCGGCTGATAATCTGCATCTTTCAAGTCGGCTTCAGTCGATACGCCGGTCAACACCATGATGCTGCGTATGCCGGTGCGTACTGCGCCGAGTATGTCGGTTTCCAGACGGTCGCCCAGTGCCACTGTTTCATCCGGGGATGTACCCAGCAAGGTGAGGGCTTGTTGATAGATGATCGGTTCCGGTTTGCCGATAATTGTCGGTGTGATGCCGGTGGCGACTTCCAGCGCGGCCAAAATGGCGCCGTTGCCGTGGGTGATGCCGTGTTCGGTCGGCAACGTGGTGTCGGCATTGGTGCCTATGAACTTGGCCCCGGCGCGTATATTCAGGGTGGCGGTGGCCAGCTTTGCCCAGGTTAGGGTTTCATCCTTGCCGCAGACGACGATGTCTGCGCCTTTTTTGACAGGATCGTCGCTGTTATTGACCTCATAGAGTCCGGTCAGCGTAAAGCCGCGTTCAAGCAACGGTTGTGTGGCACCGTCTTCGCCGACCACAAACACGCGGGTTTCTGTCGGCTTTACATGCTCGCTAAGGTACAGCGCCGTGGCGATGCCTGAGGTCAGGATTTTATTTTGAGCCACCGTCACGCCCATTCCCGCCAGCTTGGTCACATATTGTTCCGGCGTTAAGCTGGCGTTGTTGGTTGCCAAAATGTAGCGGATTTGCAGTTCATCCAGGGTTTGAAAAAAATCGACCAAGCCCGGTATCGCCTGTGTGCCATGCCATAAAACGCCATCCATATCAATGATGAGTGCGCGTATGTTTTTAAAAGGTTCCATGATACTTGTTTCTCGTTAGGATTTTTGTTGTGTGTTTGAATGATCGCCCCTGGCGGCAAAGTCGTCATTTTGCTACGAGACCGGGAGCGCTATATAGTGCGTTATTGTATTAACTAGCAGGTCAAAAGTCTTTTAACATTTTTAGGCGGCTGTCCGAGAATAGTCGTATCGCCACAAACATACTCGCGCGAATTGCGCGGTACAGATAGAATAGGCGACTTTTAACGTCTGCTTATTGAGAGCGCCTGCATGAAAGTTAATGTTTTTGTTATCGGTCTTTGTTTATTTGTATCATGCACCAGTTTTGCTGCGGAAAAAACCACACTCCGTATCGGTGTTCAGGCCGCAGGTACCTTGGCATGGGAGTTGGCGGCGATACAAGATGATCCGCAAAAGCCTTCCAATTTTCAGCTGGAAATACGGTCTGTCGCCAATGCAGAAGCCGGTAAGATAGCGCTACAATCGGGCGCCGTCGATATGATCGTCTCCGATTGGATCTGGGTTTCCAGTCTACGCGCTACCGGCTCGGATTTTACTTTTCATCCCTATTCCAATACGTCGGGCGCACTGGTTGTCGCAGAAAACAGCCCTATCCATACAATAAAAGATCTTCAAGGCAAACGTTTAGGCATAGCGGGCGGCGAACTGGATAAAAACTGGTTATTGTTGCAGGCATTGGCGCAAAAAGAGCAGTTGGATTTGAATGCGTCGGTGGAAAAAACCTTTGGTGCGCCGCCTTTAATTAATGAACAAATCAAACAAAATCGTGTTGATGCAGTCCTCACGTATTGGCACTTTGCGGCCAGACTTGAGGCGCAGGGTTACCGGAAAATTATAGATGGCAGAGGCATTTTAAAAGGTTTGGGTATAACTGAAAATGTGCCTGGCATTGGTTATGTGTTTAAGCAAAGCTGGGCGGAAAGTCATAAGCAAGCCATCAACAGTTTTTTTAAAGCCAGCAAAGAGGCTAAAAACCGGTTATGTGCTTCTGATGCTGCCTGGCAAAAAATCATTCCTTTGACTCATGTGGATGATTTGCCTACCCAAGCCATACTGCGCCAGCGTTATTGTGAAGGCGGTATTGAGCAGTGGGGTGAAAAGGAGCAACTGGCGGCGGCTCGTATTTATACGATGCTGCGCGGCTTAAGCAACAACCGCTTGACGGGGGCGTCAGAAACCCTGCAACCCGGTACATTCTGGTCCCAGCAATGAAAGCGTTGTTTTGAGCCCCCCCAGGATTCTATTGCCTGCCTTGTCATTATTGGCTTTTTTAGCCGTGTGGCAGGGCTGCGCCGTTTATTTGCATAATAATACCTTGCCGACGCCGGAAGCGGTGGCCAAGGTTTTTTGGCTGGCGTGTCTGTCGGGGCAACTGCCCTTTCATCTGGGTGTAACGTTGCTCAGGCTGGTGGTCAGTTTCTCCATCGCCATGTTATTGGGCAGCGCCATCGGTATCGTTCTGGGCCGACATAAAAAACTGGATGCTTTTTTTGATAACTGGCTGGTGATTTTTTTAAATGTACCGGCGCTGGTGACGATCATCCTGTGCTATGTCTGGTTTGGCCTGATTGAGTCCGCCGCCATCCTGGCGGTGGTGATCAACAAATTGCCCAGTGTGATTGTCACCATCCGGGAAGGTGCGCGTTCGCTGGATCAGGATTTACTGGACATGGCGCGTTGCTTTCATTTTGGCAGGCGTAAAACACTGGTTCATGTGATATGGCCGCAACTGCATCCTTTTGTGATGGGCGCGACCCGTTCCGGCTTGGCCTTGATCTGGAAGATTATTTTGGTGGTGGAATTGTTAGGCCGCAGCAACGGCATGGGCTATCAACTACATTTATTTTTCCAGATGTTTGATGTCGCCAGCATTTTGGCTTATACGATCGCTTTTGTCGGCGTGATCCAGTTGATAGAGCTGCTAGTTCTGAAGCCGCTGGACAAAAAAGCCCAGCGGTGGCGGCGATGACCGACATTCAAATCCACATCGCCCGCAAAACCTACCCGGCCAGAGAGCGGGCAGGGCATCATATTGCGATTGAAGGTCTTGAGCTGGCGCTCAAGTCCGGCGAGTTTGTTTGTCTGGTAGGGCCGTCCGGTTGCGGTAAAACCACATTGTTGAATATTATTGCCGACCTGGATAATGATTACGAGGGAGAAATCTTGGTGGGCCGACAACAGGCGCATCCCAAAATCGGCTACATTTTTCAGAATCCGCGTTTGCTGCCGTGGCGGACGGTGCGGGAAAATATCGAATTAGTGTTGGACAATGAGCAATCGCCGGATCTTATCGATCCTTTGCTTGAGGTCATGCAATTAACCGCAGCGCAACACGTTTACCCGGAGCGATTGTCATTAGGCATGAGCCGCAGAGTTTCGATCATCCGGGCGTTTGCCGTTGATCCTGATGTATTGCTGATGGATGAGCCGTTTGTGTCGCTGGATGCGCCGACGGCAAGGCAAGTTCGGGAATTGTTGCTGAAACTGTGGCAACAACGTCCGCATACGGTGTTATTTGTCACCCATGATCTGCGAGAAGCGATTGCCCTGGCTGACCGGCTGGTGTTTTTGTCGGCGGCGCCGATGACGGTTATCAGCGAAATCATAGTGCCTATTCCGAGAGCCGAACGGCGTGATGAGCACGCGATTGAAGCGTTCCGGCAACAGCTGATCAACGATTACCCGGCAATAAAGCAGCTGTTGTAAGCGTTTTTTAGGGCAAAAAAAAGGCGTAACTCAAAGAGTCCGGCCTTTTTTGCGTAACGGCTAACGAATTAAGCGATAGCTTTTACTTTTGA
>PMJA01000248.1 GCA_003158415.1 Methylobacter sp. | reverse complement strand
TGGCGGATTAATGGCACCAAACAATTCCGGAGTTTAAACATGAAAGCAATACTAATGACGGCTGTCGGCGATCCCGATGTTTTAAAATTCCAGGAAATAGCCGAACCTGAAATATCAACCGCCACGCAGATTAAAATCAAACTACAAGCGGCGGGCGTTAATCCGGTCGATACCAAAATCAGGCGCAATGGCGTGTTTTATGATCAGCCCTTACCTGCTGTGTTGGGTTGTGATGGCGCTGGCATCGTCGTGGAAACCGGAACAGCTGCCAGTCAATTTAGCGTCGGCGATAAGGTCTGGTTTTGTCATGGCGGATTGGGACGCGAACCGGGTAATTATGCCGAATACACCGTGCTTGATGAGCGCTGGGTTAGTCACAGTCCTAAAACATATTCATTTATTGAGGCTGCCGCCGCTCCCTTGGTATTGATTACCGCGTATGGCGCGTTGTTTGATCGCGGCGGCTTGCAAGCAGGGCAAACCGTACTGATTCATGCCGGTGCAGGCGGTGTTGGACATGTGGCGATACAATTAGCAAAGCTAAAAAGCGCCAAAGTGATTACAACGGTGAGTTCCGGGCAAAAAGCGGAATTGGTTAAAAGCCTGGGCGCTGACGAGGCCATTGTTTATACTCAAGGCGGCTTTGCCGATGCCGTAAACGAACTGACCGGCGGCAAAGGCGCGGATCTAGTTTTCGATACGGTAGGCGCAGCAGTATTTAAAGAAAGCATTGCCGTGACGGCTCATTTTGGCCGATTGGTAACGTTGCTGGATCCGGGTGAGTTAAGCCTCGCCGAAGCCCGAATGCGTAATTTATTGATCGGTTTTGAACTGATGTTGACGCCGATGCTCAGAGATTTAGCTGACGCAAGGGGCAAACACATTGAAATTTTAAAGCAATGCGCGTTATGGGCTGACCAAGGGCTGTTAAAGCTGCATGTCAGCAAGATTGTGCCGCTGGAAGCTGCGGCCGAGGCGCATCGGCTGATAGAAGCCGGGCATACGACCGGAAAAATTGTTTTATCTGTTTAATCTTAGGTAAGGTGGGCAACGGGCTTCTGCCCACCAAAATAATAGCAATAAAAGGTAGACAAAAGCCCGTTGCCCACCCTACATTGATTCCGGCAAGCCTGATTTATGTATAATAGGGCGGAACGTCAGGGATGATGATTAAAAATAATAACACTTTAAAGGCTATGGCAGAAAAAACAAACAGGCGCGACTCCAGATATGGCACCAAGAAACCGGTAAAAAAATCGACGTCTCATACGTTTAGAAATCTATGCCTGATTTTGTTGGCTGGCGGTTTGTTTGCGCTTTTCAGTTATCTGGGCTATCTGGATTATAACGTCCGTAAACAATTTGAAGGCAAACGCTGGGCCGTTCCTGCCCGGGTTTATGCCAGCCCGGTTGAGCTCTATGCCGGTTATGCCTTGACCGCCGACAAGTTTGAAGCGTTATTGAAAATGCTGCATTATCGGGAAGACGCGGCCTTATCCGCAGAAGGCAGCTATTTTAAAAACGGCGTACAAATCCGTGTAAAAACCCGCAACTTCGCCTTTTGGGATCAACCTCAGCCCAGCGTGTCGATGCAGCTGAATTTTTCCGGTACCGGCATCGCAACGATTACGGATTTAACAACATCGCAGGATATCGCCATTATCCGTATGGATCCGGTGCAAATCGGCAGTTTTTATCCCACTATTAAAGAAGATAGGGTGCTCATCAAGCTGGAAGAAGCGCCGGATTCTCTGATTAAAGGCCTGCTGGCCTCAGAAGACCGGGATTTTTATCAGCATTTTGGCGTTTCCCTGAAGGGCATAGCCCGGGCGATGTGGACCAATGTACGCGCTGGCGGCATGGTGCAAGGCGGCAGCACCATTACCCAGCAGTTGGTTAAAAACTTTTATTTAACCAACGAGCGGAGTTTTTCCCGTAAAGCAAAAGAAGCCTTAATGGCGCTGATTTTAGAATATCGCTACACTAAAAATGAGATTCTGGAAGCCTATTTGAATGAAATCTATTTGGGTCAAAATGGCTCAAGTTCTGTGCATGGCTTCGGCCTGGCCAGTGAATTCTATTTTGGCAGCACCTTAAAGGATCTGCCGCTGGAGCAGGTCGCTTCGTTAGTTGCATTGGTGCGCGGCCCTTCTGAATATGATCCCAGACGTTACCCTGACCGCGCTGTACAACGGCGTGATCTGGTTCTTGATCAAATGGCGGCGGAAGGTTACATCACAACGGAGCAGGCGGTTGAAGCAAAAGCTAAACCTTTAAGCGTCATTCCCCGTACGCAACGCTCATCCAACCGCTATCCCGGATTTCTTGATCTGGTTAAACGGCAATTAAGTGAAAAGTATCGCGAAGAGGATTTAACATCGCAGGGACTGAGAATTTTTACCACCCTGGATACACAGGTTCAGGATATTCTGGAAAAGACCGTTACCGCTAAGCTGGATCAATTGGACAAACTGCCCCACGCCGACAACCTTGAAACGGCCGTCATCGTCACCCGCCGTGATAGCGGGGAAGTTACCGCCTTGACCAGCGGTCGTGAAAATTTGGCGGGCGGATTTAACCGCGCACTGGATGCGGTGCGGCCTATCGGCTCGTTAATCAAACCGGCGGTTTATTTAACGGCTCTGGAATATCCGGATAAATACACCATTACCACGCGGGTCAACGATTCGACCATCGTGGTGCCGGGGCAAAATGGCGTAGACTGGATTCCTAAAAATTACGATCATAAAGAGCATGGCAGTGTCGCGTTGCATACGGCATTGGCGAAGTCTTACAATTTGGCCACCGTCCGTGTCGGCATGGATATCGGCGTCGCCAGAACCGCTAAAACCTTAAAAAGCATGGGCGTCACCCGGGCGCTGGATCTGTTCCCGTCATTATTGCTGGGCGCCGTATCACTAACGCCCATAGAAGTGACACAGATGTACCAAACCTTGGCCGGAGACGGTTTTTCGACGCCGATAAAAGCCATACGGGCGGTTGTTGACACCGATGGCAAGCAATTACAAAGTTATCCGTTTACCGTCAGGCAGGCGGTAGATCCGGCGGCAACTTATATCGTCAACACCATGTTGCAGGAGGTTATGCACGAAGGCACAGGCCGTGCGGCCTACTCGTCTTTCCCTAAAGACTATGGCCTGGTGGGTAAAACCGGCACGACCAATGATGCGAAAGACAGTTGGTTTGCAGGCTACACCGGAGATTATTTATCCGTAGTCTGGGTAGGCCGGGACGACAACAAGCCGATAGGATTAACCGGCGCAAACGGGGCCTTGCCGGTCTGGGTGGATTTAATGCGACAAATTTCAACCCAACCGGTGAATTTGATTCCGCCTGATAATGTCAAGTTGCTATGGGTCGATCCGAACAACGGCCTGTTAACGCATAAAGGCTGCGGAAGCAGCAAGCAATATCCCTACATTTCGGGATCAGAACCCACCGCCTATTCAGACTGTGGAGCAGCCGTTTTTGAGGAGGATAAACCGTGGTTTACCGATTTGTTCGAGAGCGACACTAAGCAAAGCGAGCCTCCAACACAATGACATCTAAAAGAGCATCCATGAC
>PMJA01000064.1 GCA_003158415.1 Methylobacter sp. | reverse complement strand
TGGGTAATTGATGATTTGGGCTTGCTTATAACAAATTTATTAGTGGACATTGTTTAATCCTGATCGATAGTTAAGTGGCTTACCAGTGCAAGGCTCTTAAGCGGGAGAATTTTTTCCGTTGATGTTCCTGCATGCGAACCATAACGTTCACCAGGGCTTCTATCGCATCAAGTATATAGGGGCCTTTATTCAGCATGACGCATTCCGCCCTGACCGCCATGGCGGCATCGGTAAATTCAGGTCTGGATCGGGTGCCTTTTTTGGCGATGGATTCAAGCACCTGGGTTGCCCAGATGACGGGAACATGAGCCGCTTCACATAACCACAGGAGTTCCTCCTGAATTTCAGCAAGTCTGGCGCTGCCTAATTCGACGGCTAAATCACCTCTGGCAATCATGATGCCCAGGTTATGTCGGCCAATAGTTCCCAAGATAATATCGGGCAGATTTTTTACGGCGCGATTGGTTTCTATTTTAGCGATAATAGGCAGTTCTGACGCATTCCTTTTTGCCAGTTCCGACATCAATTTCTCAATATCCGCCAGCGTTTCTACAAATGAGAACCCGACCAAGTCGGCATGCATACAAACAACGTCAAGATCGCTTAAATCTTTCTGGGTGAGCGGGGGTAAATTCAACACGGCTTCCGGAAAATTAATGCCTTTGTCACTTTGTATACGCACACCCCCGGCTTTTGCCTCTGTTACGCGTAACAACGCGCCCTGCTCGGTGACGGCTTCGACGATCGCCCCCAGCTTGCCATCATCAATCCAGACCGGTTGACCTATTTCGAGTTTTTCTATGGCCGACGATAGCGTACAACCAATTTGAGCAGGATGAATCAAGGTATCTTCATCATATTCAGCGGGTTTGCCGTCAATATCGCCGACAGTTAACAACAGCAATTGGTTTTTATGTACACGAATATCCAGGGGCTCGCCGATAAATTCCCCTAGAATAAACTGATCAGCTGATTTGCGTTTATCTTTTTTTTGAGCCGTTGTCAGCGTTAAGGCACAAGCTGAAACAAGAAAAGCCGTTTTTTCACAACTCACCAACCAATCCGTATCAGAAAGCGCTTTTTCTACGTTCAAATAACGCTGTTTGTTTTGGTTATCAATAAACCCCAGGTGCAGTCCCGGCGCAAGTTTCTTATGTAGCGATTTTGGGATGGACACTCTGAATATTGAATTATCAACAGGCTGGCTTTCAGAGTCGGTTGTTAATATAAGATACCCCGGGGCTACCACCTTGCCTGTCCGATCTTTTTGGACACGGATGTGATGAATCGAAGGCCCCAGAGCAATGTGGCCGGTGCGAATTTTGTGTCCGGCAAGATCTATAAGAATACGGCAAGAACAACTTAATTCTGTTTCTGCGCGACGGACATTGCTTATCATGCCCTGCCAGATAGCAGGATCATCGTGCGCGCAATTGATACGGGCACAGGTCATGCCCTTTTCAAGCAATGATCTTACCAGCGTGTAATCCCAGGAGGCGTCGGTGGACAAGGTCACCATAACATGCGCCCTGCCGTGTTCATGAAAGGGGCCAAATAATTCAATCGCATGTTGATCCAGCAACTGCTGCCCCTGATTGCAGCCGTATTCACGGCTTTTTTCATCCGGCCGATAGTGTTTGTCTGTTGCCCGTTTCAATACATCAATCAACGAATCCAAAGTCGCTAATACCGATGCTTCGGCTCTACCCAGCGACGTTAAACTGGCCTGGGCCAGGCGATCTTGTAAATGACGCAGATCAAATTGCCGCATGGCAAGATAGTGCGCAAGATTACAGGCGCTTTTGGAAAAAGCGCCTGAAGGATAGTTGCCTTGGTATTGTTGCAGGCGCAGGTCGGCCTTAATTTCAATTTCTTGGCGTAACACGGCGACCTCTGCAAGAATTTGTTTGAGAACATCTTCGCAGGAATCTGGAGTGTGTTTTTTAGCGCCCCATCGCATGGATTATTGATCTATAAAACGCAATATTTTCATAGATCGAGGTTACCTAATAAATGTGACAGTTTGATGAATGCATAAAGTTGCCGCGCTTGATTTATCAAAATATCATTATCCATATCAGCCTAAATCTTTACAGAATTCTACCGGAATTGACAAATACTATCAATCATACAAAGTTTTTTACCGAAATCATTTCATTAAAACGTCATATTTACTCTTTAGCATAGGTATTTGGCAACTCATATAGAAATAGATATCATCCAGGGGTTTTATGACATTAAGAATTGCGTTCATCACCGATGCCTGGCATCCACAAATAAATGGCGTAGTGACGACCATCGAAAATACTTGTTCAACCCTGGAACGATTGGGGCATAGAATTAAACTTGTGACTCCTGATCAATTTAAAACAATTCCCTGCCCTTCTTACCCTTCCATTCGATTAGCGCTTGCCTGTTATGGAAAATTAAGCAGACTACTGGATGAGTTTAACCCTCAGCGCATTCATATTGCAACGGAAGGACCCTTGGGAATAGCGGCGAGGCGATATTGTATAAAACATAATCTGGCATTCACTTCCTCATTTCATACATTATTTGCAGAATACGTTAATTTGCGATTTAAAATCCCTGTATCGTGTGGTTATGGCTTTTTACGCTGGTTTCATGCGCCCGCTAAAAAGGTTATGGTTGCTACTCCGTCGGTAGCATCAGATTTGAATGCAAGGGGATTTAAAAATGATCTTGTCCGCTGGTCTCGTGGTGTGAATCCCGATTTTTATTATCCAAGAGATAAAACTTTTTTATCACTGCCTCGCCCTATATCCCTATTTGTCGGAAGAGTAGCTGTCGAAAAGAACATTGACGCCTTTTTGTCCCTGGATTTTCCAGGAACAAAAATTGTGGTGGGCGATGGTCCGCAGCTCAAAGAACTTAAAGCCAAATTCCCTGATGCGGTTTTTGTCGGTTTTCTGTCAGGTGAACCTTTGGCTAGGCATATGGCAGCCGCAGATGTGTTTGTATTTCCCAGTCGTACCGATACCTTTGGCATTGTCATGCTGGACGCATTAGCTAGTGGTATACCTGTTGCAGCTTTTCCGGTCACTGGCCCAGTGGACGTAATTACCAGCGATAAAGTGGGTAAGCTTGATGAGAATTTAAAAAAGGCAATGACTGAGGCTTTGCAGCTAGACACACAGGACTGTAGAAATTATGCCCTAGACTATTCATGGGCTAATTGTACCGAACAATTTTTTAATAATCTTGTCCCCGCTTTTGAAGAGATTAAGCAACTGGAAAGTAATTTAGTGGTTGAGCATTTTGTAAAATAACTTTTGTAAAGCTCAAACGGTTCTGTCGCAAATTTGTCAGATCCAGCGATAGTTTATTTCTTTTTGGAACTGATGTTACGCAGTCTTTTTTTGAAAAATGAAATAATTTTTTTACCATTTTATAGTGCAAGGATTCTGGTTTACGTGGAATTGCACAAGGCACACATCCGATGAATCGCGGTTTCAACATCATTCTTGCTGCACAATTTTTTTCATCACTAGCGGATAACGCACTT